>NZ_KV811023.1:0-23797 GCF_001812965.1 Actinomyces sp. HMSC075C01 | reverse complement strand
GGCTCCTCGGTGGGAGTGGGCGTCGGCGTGGGCTTCGGGACCTCCGTGTAGGTGTTGGTCACCGTGACAAGGGTGGCGCTGGAAGCACCCTCCTTGATCGTGAAGGTTCCGTTGTCGATCTTGGTGTCGACTGTGTAACCCTCGCGCTCAGCGCCGCCGTCAGCCTGCTTTTCCTTCTCGGTGACGTCGCATGTGGTACCCACCGGTACCGACGGGCCATCGACAGGCGTGCCGTCGCCCTTCACGTCAAGGGTCCCCTTGGAGCCGTTCTCACACGCGTAGGTGATCTGGAACGTCTCTTTGGAGAAAGCGCCCTTGTTGCTTCCCTCGACCTTCTTCACGACGGAGAAGGAACCGGTCTTCTGAATGACCTCGTTGTACAGGCCCACAGCCTGCACGGAGGAATCGACCGAGAACGTCGCGGTGTCCGGCGTCTCACTACCGTTGACGGAGAAGGTCTTGCCTCCCCAGCCAAGGGCCTCAGGAAGGGCCGCGGCGGATGTGTCCTCTGTCAGCGTGATCTTGGTGCCCTTGGGGAACTCGCGCAGGGTGTCCCCGGCCTGCTGCTGGCCCGCGGCCACCTCGACGGTGTAGGGGTTCGACGCCGGCTTCTTGGACCAGGTCGGGTAGTCCGCCTCAGTCGTACCGTTGGGGAGCTCGTAGGCGACGTTCACACGGATCTTGGTGTCCGCAGGGACGTCGTTCTGGTGAGCGCCGGTGACGTACTTCTTGACCCCGAAGGATCCGAAGCCCTGAGTCAGCTGCACGTCGTAGGAGATCGGGTCCTTGTAGGCCATCTGTGCGGACACCGTGGTGTTCTTACCGCCGTTCAGGGTGGCGCTGTTGGTGTAGACCTTGCCCGGGACGATCTTGCCGCTCTCGGCCAGGGACTGGTAGACGATCTCGTAGTTCGCGTTCTTGGCGAAGTTGCCGTCCGTACGGGACAGGGTGATGGACGCAGTGGTCCCGTCGGCGCCGATGGTCGGCTTCAGGGTGAACTTCCCGTGGTCGGTGTTCATGGCTGTGCCATCGGCCTTGGCGACGTCGAAGTAGCCGTCGGCGCCACCGCCGAACTCCTCGGGGTTGACCCGCACGTACCAGGAGCCGAGATCCGAGTTGAGCTTCTGCCCGCCCCCGGAGACGTCGTTGAAGGTGACGGTGTTGACGCTACCCTCCTCCGCATTCAGGTGCTTGGCGATGGTTGCACCACTGAACTGGATGTGCCAGGTCAGACTGTTGGACTCGCGCTTGAGGGAGTTGGCGTACTTGCCAAGGTCCTTCTCAACCCAGGCGATCGGTAGAATCCGCTCGTTGTTGGGGTGGAAGACCTCGACCTCAGTGCCGTTGGCGTCGAAGGTGGTCTTGTTGTCCTGGGTCACCTTCTGGGCCACGATCATCTGGTTGCCCGATCCCTTGAGCTCGGAGGCTGCGCTTATCGCGGCGTTGAAGGTGCAGGTGAGGGTCTCGGTGGTCGTGACGCAGTCGCCCACCTTGGTGCCGTTCCCGAGAACAAGATCGTCGTGTCGACCGATCTCACGGAACCGGTACTCCGCCGGAAGGCCGATGCTGAAGGACTCGTCCGGCTGCGGATTCGCGTCAGAGGCGTCCCAGGCGAACTTCATGCGAACCGGGTCCTCGAGATGCGCAGGCTTGCCCGGAAATTCCGTTCCATCCTTGTCTGCGAGGATGAGAGGACTGAAGGAGACCTTCACTCCGGTATTCTGGTTCGCGCTCGCATGAGGTGCTAATAGCGCGACAAAGCTACCCAGTGCGACCAGCAGTACGCCGGCGAGCAGAGTCGCCACGTACTTGCGATGCACAGAGAGGTGCTGTAGGTGCATTCGTTATCTCCATCTTCATGGGGTGACATTCCTGTGTTGTGGGGAAATACAGGAATCCGCCGAGATACTATGGGGTGAACCTTAATGGCGGATGCGCAAATTACGTTTTGTAACCATTGTGTTGCCGTATTGGTATATTCGTTGACCGGATGATTGTGCGTGCGTACCGGGCGTCGCCGTGTCCAGGAGGTCGAGCAGGCCTGAGCGCGGTCCGGTCGCCGGGGAGATATCTCCATGGACCGCGGTACGGTTCTGCGTTCATCGTGACGCCATGAGTTCCATGGTGGTGAGTCGTCGTGTGCTTGCGGGGCTGGTCGCGCTCGGCGGTGCCGGCGTGGTGCTCCGCCGGGATGGTGGTGGCGCCTGTCCTCGGCCGGGGCGGGATCCGCGGGCTGAGACCAGGATTCGCAATGATCGTGATGACGTGGACGGTCGTCTGTGGGAGACGGTGGCGGCGAGCTGGCGGACGGACACGAGGCTGCGGTTCACCGGTTCCTTGAGCGGGGACTACGTCGACTACGACGGTCCTGAGGGGCTCGGCTCATCCCGCCAGGATTTTGCGGAGATGCCCAAGCTGGTGCATGAGGATGACAACTGTGTGGTGGTTCAGGCGGGGGCGGGGGTGTGCGCGCTTGAGCGTGCCGATGGGCGGGTGCGTTGGTCGGTGGCGTTGGAGGCTTCTCAGGGGTTGGTCGCCGGGGGCGTGTCGTGTGGACTGGTGTGGACCAATGCGGGTGCTGTGAATCTGGGGACCGGCGAGGTCAGGAGAGTGCCCGAGGCGGTGTCCCGGGCGGTCAACCTGGTGGCCGGTGAGGGTGTCGTCGTGACCGTCGTGCCCGGCTACGGTGGCAGAAGTGAGCTCGTCTGCCTGGAGTCCCATGGCTGCTCGGAGAGGTGGCGCACCGGCATCGACGACCCGGGTGCGGCGTCACTGACGCTCGACTACGAGGACAACGAGGTTTCCATCGGGCTGTCGGACCGCTACGACCTGGACAGCGGCGAGTACAACCTGGTGCTGGTGGACGTCCGACGCATCGGGCCCCGGGAAGGGGTTTTCGTCGTCGTCGACACCGAGGCCGGCAGGAGGATGCAGGTAGTGGTCGACGACGACGGGACGGCGGTCGCGGTCCGTGCGTTCACGCCGCAGGAGGGAATGAACGACGCGGGCTACCGGGAGGAGCACACCTCCGGCGAGGAGCTGTGGTCGGTTCCGTTGGAGGCCCACCCGGGCGCGGTCGTGGCCGTCGACTCCGCCCTGGGAGAGCAGGGGTCCTCCTTTTGGGTCATGGACCTGGATGATTCCGGTGCGCTGCATCTGGCGCACTGGAGGCCCGGCCCTGCGTGAGGGCGGAGCCCCTGCCGACGATAGGTGCCGGTGACCGCACGTTATTCGGCTCCGCCCCCGCGGCGGGCCCGGCAGCGCGATCGGTGCCCTGCCGGGGATCCTTCAGGCCTTGCGGCATGTTGACGCGGGATGACGGAGCGTCGTCTAGCGTGTGTCGCGGCCTGATCGGGCAGGCCGGCTCCCGCACCCTGCGGGCGCTTGGCGGCCCGTCCCCTTGTGCAGAACAGGAACGACGTTGACAAGCCTCGACACCTTCCACTCCCGCTCCATCCTCGACGTGGACGGCCGCGGTTACGAGATCTACCGCCTCGACGCCGTCCCCGGCATGGAGCGTCTGCCCTACAGCCTCAAGGTGCTGGCCGAGAACCTGCTGCGCACCGAGGACGGCGCCAACATCACCGCTGACCACGTGCGCGCCCTGGCCGCCTGGGATCCGGTCGCTGAGCCCGACACGGAGATCCAGTTCACCCCGGCCCGTGTCGTCATGCAGGACTTCACGGGTGTGCCCTGCATCGTGGACCTCGCCACCATGCGCGAGGCGGTCGCCGACCTCGGTGGTGACCCCGAGGTCATCAACCCCCTCAACCCCGCCGAGATGGTCATCGACCACTCCGTGCAGATCGACTCCTTCGGCCTGCCCGGATCCCTGGAGCGCAACAAGGAGCGCGAGTATGAGCGCAACGCCGAGCGCTACCAGTTCCTGCGCTGGGGGCAGGGGGCGCTGTCCAACTTCCGCGTCGTCCCGCCGGGCACCGGCATCGTCCACCAGGTCAACATCGAGTACCTGGCCCGCATCGTCTTCACCCACGAGGCCGACGGCGTCACCCGGGCCTACCCCGACACCTGCGTGGGCACCGACTCCCACACCACCATGGTCAACGGCCTGGGTGTCCTGGGCTGGGGCGTGGGCGGCATCGAGGCCGAGGCCGCCATGCTGGGCCAGCCCGTCTCCATGCTCATCCCCAAGGTCGTGGGCTTCAAGCTCTCCGGTGCCATCCCCGCCGGCGCCACCGCCACCGACGTGGTCCTGACCATCACCGAGATGCTGCGCGCCCACGGCGTGGTGGGCAAGTTCGTCGAGTTCTACGGCGAGGGCGTCGCCGAGGTGCCGCTGGCCAACCGCGCCACCATCGGCAACATGAGCCCCGAGTTCGGCTCCACCGCCGCAATCTTCCCGATCGACGAGGTCACCCTGGACTACCTGCGCCTGACCGGCCGCTCCGAGGAGCGCGTGCGCCTCGTGGAGGCCTACACCAAGGCCCAGGGCATGTGGCACGATCCGTCCCGCGAGCCCGTCTACTCCGAGTACCTCGAGCTGGACCTGTCCACCGTGGTGCCCTCGATCGCCGGCCCCAAGCGCCCCCAGGACCGCATCGTCCTGTCACGGGCCAAGGAGTCCTTCCAGGAGGTCCTGCCCACCTACGCCTCCCAGCCCTCCAAGCCGACGCCGGTGACCCTGGCCGACGGCACCGCCACCGAGCTCGACCACGGGCACGTCGCCATCGCCTCGATCACCTCGTGCACCAACACCTCCAACCCCTCGGTGATGATGGCCGCCGGGCTGCTGGCCCGTAACGCCGTCGCCCGGGGCCTGCGCTCCAAGCCCTGGGTGAAGACCTCCACCGCTCCGGGCAGCCAGGTCGTCACCGACTACTACGAGAAGGCCGGGCTGTGGCCCGCCCTCAACGAGCTGGGCTTCAACGTCGTCGGCTACGGCTGCACCACCTGCATCGGCAACTCCGGACCCCTGCCGGCCGAGGTCTCCCAGGCGGTCAACGACGCCGACCTCGCCGTCGTCTCGGTGCTCTCGGGCAACCGCAACTTCGAGGGGCGCATCAACCCCGACGTCAAGATGAACTACCTGGCCTCCCCGCCCCTGGTCATCGCCTACGCCCTAGCCGGGACCATGGACATCGACTTCGCCACCGAGCCGCTGGGCCAGGACCCCGAGGGTCGCGACGTCTTCCTGTCAGACATCTGGCCCGACCCCACCGAGGTCCAGGCCGTCATCGACGCCACCATCGACCGCGAGATGTACACGCGCGACTACGCCGACGTCTTCGCCGGTGACGAGCGCTGGCAGGGCCTGGACACCCCCGAGGGGGACACCTTCGCCTGGGACGAGGAGTCCACCTACGTGCGCAAGGCCCCCTTCTTCGAGGGCCTGTCCATGGAGCTCACCCCGGTCACCGACATCGAGGACGCCCGGGTACTCGCCCTGCTGGGAGACTCGGTGACCACCGACCACATCTCCCCGGCCGGTGCCATCAAGGCCGACTCCCCGGCCGGGCGCTACCTGGCCGAGCACGGCGTGGCCCGCGCGGACTTCAACTCCTACGGCTCGCGCCGCGGCAACCACGAGGTCATGATCCGCGGCACCTTCGCCAACATCCGCCTGCGCAACCGGCTGCTCGACGACGTCGAGGGCGGCTACACCCGCAACTTCCTCACCGGCGAGCAGGAGTCGATCTTCGACGCCTCCCAGGCCTATCAGGCCGCAGGCATCCCGCTGGTGGTCCTGGGCGGCAAGGAGTACGGCTCGGGCTCCTCACGCGACTGGGCGGCCAAGGGCACGGCCCTGCTGGGCGTCAAGGCCGTCATCGCCGAGTCCTTTGAGCGCATCCACCGCTCCAACCTCATCGGCATGGGCGTGGTCCCGCTCCAGTTCCCGGCCGGACAGAGCGCCGAGTCGCTCGGCCTGGACGGCACTGAGACCTTCTCCATCACGGGCCTGACCGCGCTCAACGAGGGCACCACCCCGCGCACCGTCGCGGTCACGGCGCAGAAGGCCGACGGCTCGGAGGTCTCCTTCGACGCCGTCGTACGCATCGACACCCCCGGCGAGGCCGACTACTTCCGCCACGGCGGCATCCTGCAGTACGTGCTGCGCCAGCTCGCCAGCTCCTGAAACCTCACGCGTTGACGACGCGGGGCGATCGCAGATCAGCGATTGCCCCGCGTTGTTGTTGATGGGCACGATGGCGAGAGCCTCCTTGGTCTGAGAGCAGGTCTGGAAGGGCTGCTTGCCCCCAGAGGTTATTCTCGGTAACTTGATGGCTATGAGTATTAGCCAACTTGAGGTGCCGGGCGGCACCATCGCTTACGAGGTGCACGAGCCTGTCGGTACAAGTGATGGATCGGATGTACCGAGTGGTCGGCGGCTTGTTGTGTGCTCGCCGGCCATGGGGGACGTGCGGGACGTCTACGCGCCGCTGGCGCAGTCCCTGAACGAGGCGGGGTTTCGTGTCGTCACTGCGGATCTGCGTGGTCACGGGGACAGCTCGGCGACCTTCACCGCCTACGGCGATGAGGCCACCGCAGCCGACCTCATCGCCCTGATTGAGGTTCTCGACGCCGGTCCCGCCATCCTTGTGGGTGCCTCCATGTCCGGAGCCGCTGCAGTGATCGCCGCCGGGCGTCGCCCTGACCTGGTGTGTGGGCTCGTCCTCGTCTGCCCCTTCCTGCGTGGGCCGCAGAGTCGAGTCCGGATGCTCGTGCAGCGCACCATGCTTGGGGCTGCTTTGATGCGCCCTTGGGGGCCTGCTGTGTGGAACAGCTACTCCGCCAGATTGTGGCCCGGTCTACCTGATGCCCAGCAGCGGGCCACGCGTCTGACGGGCCTGCTGTGCCGTCCGGGGCGCTGGCGCGCCTTCTGGGCGACGACTCGTACTGATCACCGCGTTGTCTCCCCGTGGCTGGACAAGGTGGACTGTCCCGCTCTCGTGGTCATGGGGCAGGACGATCCGGACTGGAGGGACCCCGTGGCCGAGGCCGCCTGGGTAGCAAGCGCTGTTGGTGGAGGTGGGGGAGAGGTTGTCATCGTTCCCGGTGCGGGGCACGCCCCGATGCTGGAACGATCCGGCCTCGTTGGGCCACAGGTGGTCGACTTCGCCCGGCGTATGGTCGCCGGCAATGCTGAGGCAAGGCCGGCGGGGGGAGAGGTGAGGAGCGCACGATGCCACGAGCAGGACTGAGCGCCGAACGCGTGGTGGAACGAGCCGCGCAGATCGTTGACGAGCACGGCCTTGAGGAACTGTCCCTGAGCCGGCTGGCTGCCGATCTGGGAGTCGCGCCGCCGAGCCTGTACAAGCATGTCTCCGGTATGAGCGACCTGGTCCGAGGAGTCTCCGTGCGGGCGGTGAACGAGCTCGCCGACCGTCTGGCGGCCTCCGTCATGGGGTTGGCCGGGCCTGATGCCCTGCGAGCCCTTGCCGACGCCTATCGAGGCTTCGCTCATGCGCACCCCGGGCTCTATCCGATGACCCAGGTCCCCGCCGAGGCCTCGGACGGAAGCCTGAGTCCGCTACGGTCATCAGCGGCTCAACGCACGGTTGCCATCGTCACCGCGGCGCTGGGCGGCTACCGCATCCCCGAGGATCGGATCATCGACGCTGTGCGAATGACCCGGGCGTCACTCCATGGCTTCGTGGATATCGAGGTCCACGGTGGCTTCGCCATGAATGCCCCCATTGACGTGAGTTTTGCCACGCTCGTTGACTCTCTGGATGCAGCCCTGGTTGCTCTCGGCGAGCAGTAGGGCTGCCAGGTATCAGTGAGGACGAAAGGATAAGTCGCCCCAATGACCGGTTGGGAGGGGAGAGCTGCGTGAGGCCTTCCCGGCTGCTGTCGGTGATCCACTGAGACCTTGCGCAGTCGCCCCGGAATAGCGGCCCTTCGCTTCCCGTTGCCCTGGCGTTCAGATCATGCCGAGCGGCGACCGCCGAAGGAGATGCGCACCCATGACCCAGTCCACCGTCAACAGCGACGCCACCAACCAGACAGACGTTCCGGTCGAGGAGGTCGACCTTCTCGTCGTCGGAGGCGGCAAGGCCGGCAAGTCCCTGGCGATGCTGCGCGCCAAGGCCGGCGACAAGGTCGTCATGGTGGAGCGGGACAAGGTGGGCGGCACCTGCATCAACGTCGCCTGCATCCCCACCAAGACCCTCATCTCCGCCGCCCGCGCCCTCCATGAGGTCCAGGGCTCGCAGGCCTACGGCGTCACCCTGCCCGAGCAGGACGGCGGCGCCGACGCCCTGGCCCAGGCCCGCATCGAGCTGGCCGCCTTCCGTGCCCGCAAGGAGACCGTCGTGGGCGGCATGGTGGCCGCCCACGAGAAGATGTTCCCCGCCTCCGGCATGGACTTCGTCAAGGGCACCGCCCGCTTCGTGGGGGAACGCACCGTCGAGATCGCCCTGAACGACGGCGGCCTGCGACGCGTTCGCGGCGCCAAGGTCCTCATCAACACCGGCACCACGCCGTCGGTCCCCCCGATCGAGGGCCTGGCCGACGTGCGCTACTGGACCAGCGAGGACCTGCTCACCCTGCCCGAGCTGCCCACCGGTCTCGTGGTCCTGGGCGGCGGCGTCATCGGTGTCGAGATGGCCTCCCTCATGGGGCTCCTCGGTGTCCCGGTCACCATCGTCCACGCCGGGGAGCACATCCTGGACCGCGAGGACGAGGACGTCGCCGCTGAGGTGACCGCCGGCCTGGAGGCCCTGGGAGTCACGGTCCTGGCCGGAGCGCGCGCCTCGAAGGTCGCCGCCGCGGCCGACGGGAAGGGCGTCGTCGTCACCACCGCCGACGGTCACGAGGTGAGCGGATCCCACCTGCTCGTCGCCCTGGGACGCACCCCCGTCACCGCCGGCCTCGGCCTGGAGGCCGCGGGCGTGGAGCTGACCGAGCGCGGCTTCGTGCGCGTCGACGACCACCTGCGCACCACCGCCGAGAACGTCTACGCCGCCGGTGACGTGGCCGGAACGCCCCAGTTCACCCACGCCTCCTGGAACGACTTCCGCGTCCTGCGTGACCTCTTCGCCGGCAGGGAGGCCTCCACCACCGGGCGCCTCATCCCGTGGGCCGTCTTCACCACGCCCGAGCTCGGGCACGTGGGCATGAGCGAGGCCGAGGCCCGCGAGGCCGGCTACGAGGTGCGCGTCGCCAAGACCCCGACGGCGGCCGTGCCGCGTGCCAAGACCCTGGGCCACACCGAGGGCTTCTTCAAGGTCATCATCGACGCCCGCACCGACCTCATCCTGGGGGCCGCCATCATCGGCGCCGAGGCCAGCGAGGTCGTCACCAGCATCCAGATGGCGATGCTGGGCGACATGACGTGGCAGCAGGTGCGCGACGCCGTCATCACCCACCCCACCATGAGCGAGGGACTCAACATCGTCCTGGACTCCCTGGGCTGAGAGCCCGAGGACTGGCCCCGCCTGAACGGTGAGACAGACCCGCTCAGGCGGGGCGTACCCCCAGGTTCTCGACGCGCTCGGCCCCCGGCAGCGCCACCAGCAGCGCCCCGGGCACCAGGAGCTTGGAGTGGCGCACGCCCGAGCCGATGAGCACCGTGGCCCGGTCCGCCACGGCGCCGTCGATGAAGAGGCGCCAGTCCTCGGGCAGGCCGACCGGGGTGATCCCGCCGTACTCCATGCCACTCATCTCCACGGCCCGCTCCACCGGCAGGAACGAGGCCTTGCGTACGTCAATGCGCTTCTTGACGACGTGGTTGACGTCGGCGAAGTCGGTGGCACGCACGACGCAGGCGGCGATGCGCTCCTGGCCGGTGCGCTTACCGGCCACGAGCACGCAGTTCCCGGTCGCCTCAGGATCCAGGGAGTAGTGCGCGTTGAGGGCGTCGGTGTCGGAGTGGGACGGGTTAATGGGCACCACCTGCGCCTGACGCGCCAGGCCCGCGCCCTCGGGCGAGGCAGCCTCCAGCGCCCGCAGCGCGGCGGCCACGGGCTCAGCGAGCAGGTCGGTACGCTCCAGCGCCGGCTGCCAGCCGATCTCCGCGGCGAAGACCTCAGCCGGATCACGCAGCTCAGTCATTCCTTCTCATCCTTTCGACGACGTCGAGCGCCTCTCGATGCGCTCCACCAGACGGGTCCTGACCCCGGGCCACTGCTGCGGGGTGATGGAGAACATGGCCGTGTCGCGCGGGCGCCCCTCCTCGCCGGGTGCCAGGGAGGGCTGCCAGGCGTGCAGGACCCCCTCGAAGGTCGCCCCCAGGGCCGCGATCGCGCCGCGAGCCACCTGGTTACGTGCATCGGTCTTGATGTCCACGCGGTCCACGCCCCACTCCTCAAAAGCCTGCGTGAGCAGCAGGAGCTTGGCGGCCGGGTTGATGGCGGTGCCGCGAACAGTGGGGGAGAGCCAAGAGGAGCCGACCTCGACGGCGAAGAGCCGCCCGTCCGGCATCCACCGGGGCGTCAGGTAGGCGGTATGCCCGACGACGCGGCCGGTGGCGAGCTCCACCTGGGCGAACGGTGCGTAGGTGCCCGTGTCCCGACGGGCCAGGCTACGAGCCACGTAGTCCCCGACCGTCCCCGGTGTCGGCACCGTGGCGAAGGGGCTGGTCGCAGCCCCCTCGGCGGCCAGCTGCAGTCCCGGCACGTGCTCGGGTGTCAGCGGCTCCAGACGCACGATGCCGCCGGCCAGTACGCCACAAGTGAGGACGGGGGAAGGGACATGCGACTCAGTGGTGCTCATGGTGTCGATCATGACAGCAGGAGCACGGACGTCGTCGGGATGCCTCAGCATGTGGTCCTATTTCTGGAGCGGGCCGCGACCCTGCCGGTGCGGGCCAGGGGGCCGTCGGCTCACACGCAGGGCTCACCGTCACGTCTGAGCCCGTCCAGGACATCGTGCAGGTCGGGGGATCGTTGGGCGATTACCTTGGCCGAGTATTGTTACGTGATGTACTTGACTGAAGAGTACGATGCTGTGATTGATGGCGGATGAGAGGTGCTCTGACGATTGCGGCGAATCCGATCTTTAGGTGCCATGAAAATGGTTCGTGAAGCTATAGCTGCGTGTCGTTTTAAGTGAGGGGCAGAGGATAAGGCTGAGAGCGACTGAAGTTCTTTAAGGTGATCCTTTGGGTGTGGAGGGAATCTATGGCGTTGTTTAATGAGGATCTGTTGCTGCTGCGTGCCTCCCACCTGGTTCGCTCCTTCAGGAAAAAGGACAAAACCTTCGTCGCCGTGGAGGACGTGTCCCTGGATGTCGGGACGGGACAGATCCATGGTCTGCTGGGACCCAATGGCGCCGGTAAGACGACGACGGTGCGGATGTGCGCCACGCTGCTGGCTCCGACGTCGGGTGAGGTCTGGGTCGATGGCATCGACGCGGTGCGCCATCCGGAGCGGGCCAGGTCCCGGCTGGGCCTGGTCCTGGGTGGTGAGCTGGGGTTCTACCCGCGGGCTACGGCACGCGACAACCTGCTGTTCTTCGCCGATATTCAGGGCCTCGACGCCCGACGGCGACGCAGCGCGGTCATGGACGCCCTAGAGCGGGTGGGGCTGGCCGAGGCGGCGTCCCGAAAGGCAAGCGAGTTCTCGCGCGGAATGCTTCAGCGTCTGCACCTTGCCCGGGCGCTGCTCGGGTCACCGGCTCTTCTGCTGCTGGATGAGCCCACCACCGGCCTGGACCCGGACGTGGCGCTGCAGGTGCGCGACTTGGTGCGTGAGCTGGCGCAGCGGGGAACCGGGGTGCTGCTGACCTCGCACTCGATGCCGGAGGTCGAGGAGCTGGCTGACATCATCTCGGTGATCGGGGCGGGCCGGATCGTCGTGCGCGGCGGTGTCGGTGATGTGTCTGCCTTCGCCGGGGTGAGTGCCACTACGACCTTCACGTTACCGGCCCGCCACGGTCAGGCCGTCGAGGCGCTTCGAGGTTGCCTGGGGCCACGGGCGACGGTGGAGCAGCGTGCCTCCTCGGCCCGGTGGGCGGTGACGGTCTACTGGGCCGGGGAGGCCACTGGCACCACCGATACCGACGAGCGGGTCCGCCAGGTCCTAGGCAAGGCCGGTGCGGGTGCGCCGTCGGACCTGGTGACGCGGCCGGCGTCCCTGGAGGAGGCCTATCTGGCCCTGTCCGACAGGCTCGCCCGATGAGGCGTCAGCTGAGGATGACGGCTTTTCACGTCCGCCAGTTCGTTTCGGTGCCCTACTTCATCCAGCTCATGGTCATGGCCACGACTGCCACCACGCTGGTGCAGTTCTTGGCGGCCTCGGCCTGGGGTGGGATCGCCCCGACGCAGGGCTGGGTGCGCGGGGGCGTCGTCGGGATGTGGACGACGACGACCTGCGCGGCGGGGATCATCGGTTTTGAACGGCACAAGGGCACGCTCGTCCATCTGGTCATGGCTCCGGTGGGGGCGCTGCGGTCGCTGGCGGCCGTGGTGTGCGCGGCGGCGTCCTTCGGGCTGGCGGCCTTCCCGGTGGCGTGGTGCGCGTGGGCGCTGCTGTCGGCGTCGGTGTCCTTCACGGGCCCGGGGTGGGAGGTCTGGGTGCGCCTGGCCCTGGGCGCCGTCATGCTGCTGGTCGGCTGCCTTGCCCTGAGTCTGGTCATCGCGGCGCTGTTCGTGCTCACCCCCAACGCGATTCAGTACGAGGGGCTGCTGCTGGTGCCGGTGCTCGTGGTCTCAGGCATCGTGTTCACCTCGACGACGCCGCCTGTCTGGCTGGCTGTGGCGAATCGGTTCCTGCCGTTGTCGGTGCCCTTCGAGCTGCTGCTGGGCCGGGCGACGTCGGCAGTGGTGCTGGGCGCTTGGCTGGTGTGCACAGCCGCGTGGCTGGGGCTTGCCGCCTTCCTCGGCCGGCGGGCGCTGCGGCTGGCGACACGGACCGGCACCCTGGAGGTGGTCTGATGCGCGCCCGGGCTCTGGCCTTCGCCCACCGGTTCTCCTCAGGGGTGCGTGTCTCGTGGGCCTCGTCGACGGCCTTCGCGACCCTGGGCACGGCCGTGGTCACGCTGCTGGTGCTGCCGCTGCTGGACGTACTCTTCGATGTCCTCATGGGCTCGGACCTCTCCGCGCCAGACCTGGTGCGCACCGGATACGCAGCGGCCCTGGTGGCACTGGCTGTCTCGGTGGCCTCCGGAGTGGTGGGTACCGTGGCCACGGACCGGATGCTGGGCGTCTTCCAGGAGGTCCATACCCGCAGGCGCCTCGACGTCGCCTACTGGCTGTCCGTCGCCGTCGTGCCGGCGCTCCTGGCCGCCTCGACCGCCATCGTTGCGATCGGCGTCGTCTTCGCGCTCTCACCGCTGCACGACGTTGGAGCGCTGGGGCGTGTCATCACACTGGCAGCGCCGACCATCGTGTGCGGGCTGCTCATGGGGATCATGGCCGCTGGTGTCGGAGTCAATCTGCCCGATCCCTATCTGGGTGCCACGATCATCGCCACGTTCCTGCCGCTGCTGACCGGCGTCATCGTGCCGCTCGAGCAGTGCCCTATCTGGTTGCAGGCTCTGGCCCACCTGGTTCCGCTCAGCGGCACCGTGACAGTCCTGGACGCACCGGCAGCCGCCGTTCCGGCCTTGCTGGGCCGCGACCTCGCGGTCGCCGCCGTATGGGCCGGGATCGGGCTGGCCGTCACCCGTCGTGCCGTCACCCGACTCCGTCAGGGCCAACGCACCGACACCATCTGAGTCTGAGGAGGAGGTCTCCCTCGGCATGTGGTCTCATTGTCCCCGTGCTGCACGTCATCTTCTTCGAGCCGCGCATCCCGGGCAACACTGGGGCGGCGATCCGCCTGAGCGCCAATACCGGTGCCATGCTCCACCTCGTGGATCCTCTGTTCGACATGGACGATGCCAAGCTGCGCCGTGCCGGCCTGGACTACCACGACCTGGCCAACACGCGCGTCCACGCCACCTGGCAGGAGTGCCTCGAGCAGGTCCCTGGACGCATCTTCGCCTTCACCTCCCACACCGAGCGTCTCTACACTCAGGTCGACTGGCGCGGCGACGACGCCCTCCTGTTCGGCCCCGAGCCCACCGGCCTGCCCCAGGAGATCCTCAACCACCCGCGGGTGAGCGCCCACTTGCGCATCCCCATGGTGGAGGGCAACCGCTCCCTCAACCTGGCCAACTCCGCCGCCATCGGCCTGTACGAGGCCTGGCGGTCCCTGGACTTCGCCGGCGGAGCCTGAGATCCTATCCCAGGCCCCGCCGCTTCAGAGCATCCCGGCGGGGCGGATCGCCAGGTCCTCCACGACCGCGTCCATCGGGGTGTTGACGGCCAGGCGCACGGCCGCGGCCACCGACTGCGGCGCCATATGGTCCGCAGCCCGGTATGCGGGGGTGGCCATGATCCCCTCGGTGCGCAGGCGCGCTGCATTGAAGGCGTGCAGACGCTCCTGCATGGGGGTGTCCACCCGACCCGGGTAGATCGAGGTGACCCGCACCTTGCCCGCCTCCTCCTGGCGCAGCGTGTCAGCCAGGGACTTCAGCCCCGCCTTGGAGGCGGAGTAGAGGGCATTGCCCGAACGTGGGTTCACTCCGGCACCGGAGTTGATGAACACCGTCAACCCACGCGCCTCCCGCAGCGCCGGCAGCAGCAGGCTTGTCAGGTACGCCGTCGCCACCAGGTTGAGGTTCAGAACCGCCCGCCAGCGCGTGGGCGTGATCTTGTCAACGGTGCCGGGTGCCTCCATGCCGGCGCTGTGCACCAGCACGTCGAGGCTCTCGATATCGATCCGGCTGACCAGCCTGGCCAGGGCCGTGTCGTCGGTCAGGTCGACCGGGCAGATGAGAACGGCCGTCTGGGACTCCTCCTCCAGTGCGAGCGCCAGCTCCTCCAGGTCATTGACGGAGCGGGCCAGGAGGATGAGGTTGTGGTCCCGGGCCAGGTCCCTGGCCACAGCCAGTCCGATCCCGGAGGTCGCCCCGGTGATCAGGGCGATGGGGCGGCGCTGGTGACGGCCGGAACCGGCGCGCGTGAAACCATGGGCGGGGGTGAAGGGGACGGACTCCCCCTGACGGCGACGCCGGCCCGCCTTGGAGGACGAGGCGTCGACCTGGGCGATCTGTGGGCTCACTGGCCGTCCCTGAGGAAGGCGGCGGCCCCGGGCTCCCCGGGCACGGAGTAGGTGGCGGTGAGCGTGGCCCGAGCGATGCAGTGCGGCACCAGGGTGAAGGCCGCCATGGCGGGACTTGCCTCGTCATCCAGCCCCAGAGTGTCCACGTCCAGGGCGGAGACGGTGAAGACGTAGCGGTGGTCGCCGTCGCCCGCCGGCGGGTAGGGGCCGAACCAGGCATGGTCGCCCGAGTCCCCGGCCAGGTGGAAGGCGGCACCGTCGAGCTGAAGGTCGCTGGCCCCCGCACCCCGCTCCAGCGAGGTGACCGAGGCGTCCAGATCCACGATGGTCCAGTGCCACCAGCCCGACATGGTCGGAGCATCCGGGTCGAAGCAGGACACGACGAAGGACTGTGTCTGCTCGGGAAAACCCGACCAGCTCAAGGCGGGGGAGATGTTGTCATGGATGCCGGTGAAGATGTCCGGGATCCGCCCCTGCTCGGTCAGGTCCGCAGAGGTCAGCGTGAAGGAGGGAACCGAGGGCAGGAGGCCGGTAGGGGCCGGCGGGCGAGGGCGAGTGAGGTCGGCTGTCATAGGTGTACCTCCAGGCAGGTGATGGATAGGGAAGGTGGCCTTCCATGAGGGCACAGCCCCAACTGTAGACGCCCCTGCACAGACCCGTCCCTGTGGAAATCCTGTGGGGGAGCTCCGTGGGCTCGTCGCGCAGGACCCTGAGACCCTCTTGTTGCCTACGCCCCCGATTGATGTCGCAGCGCAGCGCTATCCTGAAACCCGCCCATCGAACATACGTACAGAGAGGGGGTGTCATGGGAACCTCGACCACGCGCGCGCCAGCGGAGGCCCAGAACCGCCTCAACCGGGCCCGCCTCGCCCTGAGACTGGCCGAGGAACGTACCGGACTGCGCGACTCGGCAGCCCTGACGGTGCAGCGCGCCCTGTCCTCGGCGTCAACCAGCGCCCTGCTGAGCGCATCAGCCGATTCGCCTCCAGCCGCATCCCCCGCATTCCCCACGGCGCTCTCGGCCTGGCAGGACTCCGGCGTCCTCACCCTCCACGGATCCACTACCCTCCTCCTGGCCGCCCTCGCCCTGCGCCAGGGCGCCACCGGCTGGTGCGGCATCATCGGGGGAGACGAGCTGGGCTGGTGCGCAGCCACCGAGATCGGCCTCGACCTCAACCGGGTCCTCACCGTTCCAGCGCCCCTCCTCGACGACACCTCCATCCTGACGGTCACCTCCACCCTGCTCGACGGCGTCGACACCCTCCTCATCGGCGCCACCGTCGCCGAAGGGCTGCGCCCCCAGCACCGCAGACGCCTGCTGTCCCGAGCGCGCGAACGCGGCCACCTCATCCTGACCCCCGCCCGCTGGGAAGACGCCCGCATCCTCCAAGCCGCCCCCTTGGCCCCTGACGCCGGAACCAAGGACACGCCTCCCGCCCAGGACCCGGTGGAGGCCCCCGCAGAGCCCTCCACCGACGGCGTCGTCATCCCCATCGGGCGAGGTACCTCACCCGCCCCAGTGCGAGCCATCGAGATGCCGGCAGGCTACCTGCGACGCCTCACCTGGACCCTGACCGACCCGCAGCGCCCACAGCTCGCCGCTACCGAAGACCTCACGCTCTCACTGTCCGCCGAAGGACTGCGCACAGGCTCCCACAACGCCGTCGACTCGGCCCCCACCCCACAGGAGGCAGCCGGATGAACCCGCCACCACCGACCCCGCCGCCCGGCCCGCCCGCCTCCAGGCTCGTGGCCATCTGGGTCCCCGACTGGCCCGTCGTCGCCCTCACCATGGAGGCCCGCCAGCAGCGCCGACACCCCCGAGCGCGCCAAGGAGCCCCTCATCTGCCGGACCCGGCCACCGAGCCCGTCGCCGTCGTCGGCGCTCGCGGAGTCCTCGCCGCCTCAGCCCCGGCCCGACGCGCCGGCATCACCGCCGGCATGCGACTGCGCACCGCCCGCTCCCTGTGCCCCGAGCTCACCGTTCTGCCTCCCCAGGAGGAGCGCCAGGCCCGAGCCTTCGAAACCGTCATGGAGGCCCTCACCTCCCTCCTGGCGGACCCCATGGTGGCCCGCCCCGGACTGGCCCTGTCCGGCGTCAGAGGACCCGCCGCCTGGATCGGCGGAGAAGAACCCCTCGCCTCAGCCCTCGTGGAGACCGTCACCCAGGAGGCCGACGTCGAGTGCCAGGTCGGCATCGCCGACTCCCTGTCCGGAGCCGTCCTGGCCGCCCGCCAAGGAATCATCGTCGAACCTGGCCGGACCCCGGAGTTCCTCGCCCCCTGGCCCCTGGGGGCACTCCTGACCTGCCTGCCCCTCAGCCGCCTGAGGCGCGACGCGCGCCCCCTGCTGGAGACCTTCGCCCGACTCGGCCTACGCACCTTGGCGGACCTGGCGGCCCTGCCACGAAAAGACGTCACCGTCCGCTTCGGCCCCCTGGGGGGCAGGCTCCACCACCTGGCCGCAGGCACCCACCACGAGGCCCCCGCCATGCCCCGGCCGGCCCAGGACATCACCGTCGCCTCCGAGCTCGACCCTCCCGTCGAGCGCGCGGACACCGCGGCCTTCGCCGCCCGGCACCTCGCCGAGAACCTGGCGGCCCGCCTCCTGTCCGCAGGACTCTCCGCCGGACGCCTCTGCGTTGCCGCCCGCTGCGAGGACGGCACTGACCTGTCTCGGACTTGGATGCTGGAGGCCACCCCCACCCCCACCGAGCTCACCGACCGCGTGCGCTGGCAGCTCGAGGGATGGCTCTCCGGACGCTCCGGGCGCCCACCCTCCTCCGGCCTGACCCACCTGAGCCTGACAGCCCTCGAGCCGAGCCCGGCCGCGACCTCCCAGGCAGGACTGTGGCAAGCGCCGGGCCACCAGGCCCAGGCGCGCGCACGCCGTGCCGCCGAGCGCGTGGAGTCCCTCCTCGGAGCCGGAAGCATCCAGGTTCCCCGAGTTGTTCCCGGGCGCGACCCGCGCTCGCGGGTGCGCCTGATCCCCTGGGGGGAGAGCGAAGGTGTTGGTGAGTCCACGGGTGATGAACCGGCGCCCTGGAGCGGCTCTCTGCCCGAGCCCTCACCCTCCGTCGTCCTGCTCCGGCCGGTCCCCGCGCGCCTCACCGATCTTCAGGGGAGAGAGCTCGGCGTCGACATCCACGGTCAGCTCGACGGCGTCCCCGGCTTCCTCAGCGTCGGTGACGGCTCAGGTGGTGTTGATGAGGGTGCTGTGGGGACTTCCTCCCAGATGGAGTCCGTGCTCCTGTGGGCCGGGCCCTGGCCGGTCGACGAGGGCTGGTGGACCGCGTGCGGGCCTTCGCGTCGCGCCTACCTCCAGGTGGTCACCGACGTCGGGCCGCCCCGCCTGCTGGTGCGATCAGGCCAGTGGTGGCTCGATGCCCTCTACTCCTGAGGAGCTGTCCGATGGCGCAACCGCAGAAGGCGGAGCTGTGCGCCGTCGTCCCTTCAGCCACAGAAGAGCCAGCGTCACCAGGCACAGCCAGGCCAGCCCCAGGGACCAGCCGGCCAGGACGTCGGTCATCCAGTGGTAGCCCAGGTAGATACGGGAGGTTCCTACCAGCAGAGTCGCCCCCGCCGCCGCCATGATCGCCAAGATCCGGTACAGGGCCGCCGCAGTGGATGCCAGAACCATCCCCGCTAGCAGGCCGGCGAAGACGGCCGTGTTGAAGGAGTGCCCCGAGGGGAAGGAGGTGGTCGAGGCGGGGGCGCCCAGAAGGGTGTCGGTCGAGGGGCGCGTGCGTCTGAAGATCTCTTTGAGCGCCACCGTCAACAGGCTGGAACTGACCATCGTGAGGCTCAGGACCAGTGCGCGTACGCGGCTGCCTCGTATGAAGAGGAGGACGGCACAGGTCGCGGTCAGGATCGTCAGTCCCACGGTGGAGCCCAGGGCAGTGGACACCTGCATGATGACGGTCAGAGCCGGGTGGCGCTCATCCACGGCCCAGGTGGTGACGCTCTGGTCGTGAGGCGCCAGCCCCGTCCCGGAGCTCGTGGTCAGAGCCAGCCAGGAGAACAGCGACAGCGTGATGACGGCGGTCGCGGCCAGCGTGCCCGCTTGCCTGGTGCGCCAGGTGTGAGGCAGGTGGTCGAGTGAGAGCATGAGGGGGAGGCTATCCGTGCTGGTCTGGATGAGGCTATGCGCGCGCCATGGGGAGGCTGAGCGGCGTCGTCACGTCTTGTCCGCGCTCAGGGCGCTCGGCGGGTAGCATCCGGCCCGAGTGATTCGATCCGGCTCAGGAGGACCCGCGTGGCCAAGCTCTACTTCCGCTACGGTGCCATGAACTCCGGCAAGTCCACGGGGCTGCTCCAGACCGCCTACAACTACGAGGAGCGCGATCAACGTGTCTTGCTCCTCAAGGCGGTGGTCGACACCAGGGGTGAGGACTCAGTGGTCTCCCGGCTCGGGGTGTCGCGCCGCGTCGACCTCCTCGTCGACACCGACGATGACCTGCGCGCCCTGGTGCACCGGCGGGCCCTGAGCGGTGCGCGGCTCGCCCGCGACGAGGGCGGTGCACTGCGGGAGGCGGCGCCCTTGCGTGAGGTTCTTGACTGCGTGCTCGTCGATGAGGCTCAGTTCCTCACGGCTCTTCAGGTGGATCAGCTCATGGAGATCGCGCTGGTCGATGACGTGCCTGTCCTGGCCTACGGGATCCGCACTGACTTCCGCACAGTCAGCTTTCCCGGGTCGCGCAGGCTGCTGGAGATCGCCCACTCCCTGGAGGAGCTCAAGACCATCTGCCGCTGCGGACGCAAGGCCATCTTCAATGCCCGCAAGGTGGGGGAGTCCTTCGTCTTCGACGGCGATCAGGTGGCCATCGACTCCGGGGACGTCACGTACGAGTCGCTGTGTGGCCAGTGCTACCTCGCCGCCGGTGGGAGGCTTCCCGGCCGGTGAGTCGTGCTCCGGGACTGAGCTTGTGTCGGCGGGAGTACAAGGCTGACCGAGGGGGACGGTTGGAGCGAGGGGTCAGCCCCTGCTCCGAGATGTTCCTTGTAT
Organism: Actinomyces sp. HMSC075C01; assembly: GCF_001812965.1. Taxonomy (NCBI): domain Bacteria; kingdom Bacillati; phylum Actinomycetota; class Actinomycetes; order Actinomycetales; family Actinomycetaceae; genus Actinomyces; species Actinomyces sp. HMSC075C01. Next base: position 3,785 of record NZ_KV811023.1, on the reverse strand, counting down.
TTTGGGTATTACAAGCATTATCGTGAAACTGTGAATGTCTCCTACGCACTTATCGCAGACATCATCCGCTCGCGCGAGCTCCCTGATCGCAGGCGTGCTCAGCGCGTCATCCACGAGACTCTGGACCGAGCCGCTGAAGGGCTGGCGCTGACGCAACGCCCGTACGCCACGGTCGGCGATGAGCTGCAGGCGGTCTCGGCGATCCTCTCCGACGCACTCGCCCTCACTTTGCGCACGCACCTCCTCCTGCCTGAAGGCTTGGGCTTGCGCTTCGGTATCGGCGCCGGAACGATCTCCGAGATTGAGGGCGGGGCGGGAAGTAGTGCGGACGGCGCGTCGGTGCGTCTGATCCAGGACGGCTCGGCATGGTGGGCCGCACGCGAGGCCATCGAGAAGGCGCACCATCTCCAGGACGAGGGGAGGTCCTTCATTCACACCTGGCTGCGCATCCATCCGGATGCGGTTAGCGGATCCGGGGGGGAGCGGGGCGAGCATGAGAGGTTCGTCAACTCCGTCCTTATCCTGCGTGACCAGGCGATATTCCGCTTTCAGCCCCGTCAGCGCCGCATCATGGCCGGACTCCTCATGGGGGTGACCCAGATTGAGATCGCCCGTCAGGAGAAGGTGAGTCAGCAAGCCGTCTCTGAATTCGCTCGCAGTGCCGGAGCCTCCTTGCTGGAGGTTCAAAAGCTTCTTGACGGGTTGAGTGGGGGAGGTGAAGGAGAATGACGGCCCTGCTCCTTCTTCTGCTTGCCTCCGCCTCCGTGGTTGATGGCTCCGACCGGGTGAGTGGGAGGTGGTCCCGGATGCCCGTCGGGGCGAGGCTGCTGGTGGGAGTATCCGCAGTGGTTGCTCTTGGTGTCCTGGTCGGGTGGCCTGTTCTTCATCTTGGGGCGGGAGGCGTTGTCGTCATCATCTTGGTAGCCACTGCGTGGCTGTGCTGTGGCCTGGTTTCACGGACCTGGTGGGAGAAGTCGTTGAGAGTCCGCCAGCGGGAGCGGGTGGGACAGGGAGCCTCTGAGGCCGGTGCGGATCAGCTGGAACCGCTTATCCGTCTTGCCTGCGCGGGGCTGTTATTCCTCGCCGTGGCGCTCTGCGTCGTCGTGTCTCAGCCGCTTGGGTCTCGGGCCGCCAAGATGAGCGCCGTCGTCGGAGTCGTTGTCCTTCTGGCTGTTCCCGCCAATCGAGTCGTCGCCGACATTCTTGCTGTTGCGCGCCACTCCACGCAGGGGAATGGGGAAGTTGTTGCTGGTTGCGTGCCCTCGCAGGAGAGCGGAAAGCAGGATGAGATGGAGGGATCGATGCGCGGCGGTCGCTGGATAGGTCCGCTTGAGCGAATCCTCATTCTCCTGCTTGCCTCCGTTGAGGCGTCTGCTGCTATTGCCGCAATTGTTGCTGCCAAGGGCGTGATTCGATTTCCCGAGATCAGTCAGGATAAGGCGGGGCAGAAGGCTGAGGAGTTCCTCATCGGCTCCTTCGCCTCCTGGATCCTGGCGGTCTTGGGTGCTGTAACTATTCACCTCGCCTGAGTCGCGTCACGTCGGGGTGGAGGTGGGGTCGGGTGAGCGGGTTCGGGCGAGCTGGTTTAGCGGGGCGGGGGCGGGCCGTCCGAACCGAACGCCGCGAACCGGATCACCCGAGCTGAACGTCTCGAACCCGTTTCCCTGAACTGGCTCACCCGCACCTGCTCACCTGAACCGGCCGCCCGAACCCGTATCCCCGCACCTGGCTCTCTCGAACCCGTATCCCTGAACTAGCCCACCCGGACCAGGCTTCCCGGACCGGCTTACACAAGCCGGTTGGCCGGTTCAGGTGGGCGGGTTCGGGGTGTTTGCTTCGGCTTGGGTGGGTTGGGGTGTGGGTGTGAGGCCTGGCTGCGAGTGTCGCCCGGTTTCTGCGCACCTGCGGCCAGGAAGGTCGGCGCCCCGGGTTTTCGTTGCTGTGCCGGGGATTGTGGATGGTCGCCCCGGCGTGCGGGTGGCGGAGGGTCGGGCTATACTGTACATATGTTCGAAAGTGGTGTGCTTCCTCATGTCCCGGCCGATGGTGCGGCCGGGATGCTGAGCGCACCTGCCCAGGACGCGTCGGCGGGGGCTGCGACCTGCGCTGAGGACGTGGCGGGCCTGCTGGGGTCCTTGGCCGCTGGCGGAGCACTGGCCGGCGTGGTGGAGGGGCTGCTGGCCCGCCTACTGGTTACCGCCCAGAACCACCACGACGGCGACAGCGACGGTGGCGGCGATGGTGACGGTGCCGGCAGTGTTGATAGCGAGGGCTTGTTCGCTGGTGACAGCGGGGACGATGCGGCGTTGGTGGCCGGCGCTGAGGAGCTTCGGGTCGTGTCCGTGGAGGAGGCCGGTGCTACTGGGCTGCTTGGTCTGGGGGCGCGGGGTCTGGGGGAGCTGGCTGCGGCCTGCCACCGCCTGGCGGCGTGGGCTACGTGGGGTCAGTCCCTGGCGGCGGCGTGCCTGACCGCCTGTGGTGAGCTGTCGAGTCACCCGGGCCAGTGGGGCCCAGACGGCCGGGTCTCGGAGGTAGTGGGCTACCAGGAGCGCAGGTTCAATGCCACCTGCCTGCTCTCAGCCCGCCTGGGCCTGTCTAGGAGCCGGGCCGGTCAGATCGTGGATCACGGCAGCGCCCTGATGGATACCGGGTTTGGTCCCACGGAGGCCATGGAGCGGTGCGGGGTGCTGGATGCGGCCAAGGCGTCCCTGGTGACCCGCCGTCTGGAAGGCGTACCCACTCTGGTGGCGCTGGCCGTTCAGGAGCGGGTGCTGCCTCAGGCGCCCAGGCGCAGCGTGTCCCAGGTGGGGCGGGACATTGAGCGGGCCCTGATGGAGACAGACCCCACCGGACACGCCGAGCGGGCCCGGGCCAACCAGGAGCGTCGGTGTGTGTCGCGTCCCAGGCCCGCCGGTGAAGGCGTCTCCCAGGTCCGCCTGCTGCTGCCGACCATGGACGCCCTGCTGCTGGACGCCACCTTGGACGCGATCGCCGCATCAGCCCGAGCCGCCGGCGAGAGGCGCACCCTGGGCCAGCTGCGGGCCGACGCCATCACCGCGATGACCCTGTCCACACTACGCACCAGCCAGCAGGACGCCTACACCCAGCCGGCCCTGAGGGAGGCCGAGCATCACGGCAAGGCCCAGGCCGAGGCCAATGGCTCCGGGCCGGCTGCTCCAGCACGGTTACTGCCTGACGGGGTGCCCCTGGAAGGGCTCCTGGGGACCTTGAGCTCCCTGGTGGGATCCACTAGCCCGTGGTGGACCCCCTCAGGCACCGGACACCTTCCCCTCCCCGAGAACGTCCATGTCGATGTCCAGGTCACCGTCCCCCTGAACAGCCTGACCGACCCAGGTGGCCTGGCCCAGATAGAAGACCCCACCGATCCCGCCCTGGCTGAACACGATCCCGGCGGCCGCGACCCCGCCACCAGCGGGAGGACTCTGCCCAGTTCTAGTGGGGTAAGTCTACCCGAACCCGGCCCGACCACTCCCGCCTTCTCGTGCTCGGCTGCTCACGACTCCTCGCCTGCCGCGTCGTTGTCCACCGCTCCCATCGCCCAGCCGGCCGCCTCGACCTCCGCTTCGACCTCCGCCTCGTTGTCCGCCTCGCCGGCTGAGGTCACGGAGGTGCGCATCGGGGCGCGCAGCGCGGCGGTGCCGGCCATGACCGCCTGGGCCCTGGCCGCCGGTGGGACCTGGAAGCGCCTGATCACCGACCCGACCAGCGGCACCGTGATCGACATGGGCCGCACCCGCTACCGTCCCCCGGCGGGCCTGGCTGAC
>NZ_KV811022.1:0-268 GCF_001812965.1 Actinomyces sp. HMSC075C01 | reverse complement strand
GACGGTGGCCACCACCTGACAGGCCGGAGCCGCCGCAGGACTGGCGATCGAGGTCACCAGCAACCGGGCGGCCTGCGCCCGCAGCTCAGCAGCCATACCATGAGCCCGCTCCAGAACACCCGCATAAGCATCCATCACACCAGCCCCACGCCCCAGCTCCCCGGCCCTGCCGGAGAGCTCACCACTCAAAGACGAGACCGCAGCCGAGAAGGCCTGCGCGCTGGCCCCCTGCCACGACGGAGCCGACGACCCCGCCGAGGACATCAAC
>NZ_KV811021.1:0-315 GCF_001812965.1 Actinomyces sp. HMSC075C01 | reverse complement strand
AAAGTGGCTGGCCGTCTGCTCGGCCGCTCCACCCCTCCAGGCGGAGACATCCGCCCCGCGTGCTCGCCGAGGTCCAGGCGGGAGTGGCGTTCACGTGAGGTAAGGCCCGGCTCCGGCACGGATGATCGACCGCTTGGTGGCTCCGCCTCTCCAGTCGGAGTTGCTCGCTCCATGTGCTCGCCGGGGCCGTCGGGGTCCAGGCGGGAGTGGTGGCCCTGCTTCACGGGGCGCTGCTCCGACACGGCCATCTGGCCGTGGTCGGTTGCCGGCTGCCGCACACCTATGGGCGCAGCAGATCGTAGGGACGCACTCATC
>NZ_KV811020.1:0-68576 GCF_001812965.1 Actinomyces sp. HMSC075C01 | reverse complement strand
GGTACTAATAAGCCGATACAAACAACAACCCCCCACACAGCACACGCATACCGCGTGCGGTGAGAGGGGGGGGCAACCACAGTAGCGTGAGCGTCCACTATACGGTCCACACCCAACCCAACCACCGACACACACAGTGTGCGTTGCGAGGCGGCCCGATAATAGAATCACAGGAACACTGACGCGCTGCCTGTTCAGTCGTCTCGGTGGTCATAGCGGCAGGGAGACGCCCGGCATCCATTCCGAACCCGGAAGCTAAGCCTGACAGCGCCGATGGTACTGCACCCGCCAGGGTGTGGGAGAGTAGGACACCACCGAGCACAAGCTTACTGGTTGTCGGGCCGGCCCCCCTCACACAACACGTGCGGGGGACCGGCCCGACAACCGTTAACCCCCACACAAACAACAACACAGGACACAACCACGGCTGAAGCCGTGGCCGGCCTGTGTCCAGGCCCGAACTGACATCGAGGCACAAAACGGTGCACCATTGTCTCTGTGACTCATAGCGACCTCCCTTCCACCCCATCGGGCAGCAGCCATGAACCGAGTCTTGATGCCGATCGGCTCATGCAACAGTCCGGCGTCGTACTGCACCTGGGACGGCTCATGCTCGCCGCCGGTGCCGGCTCCTACCGCATCAAGTCCTCCATGGCCAGAGCCGCCTCGGCGGTCGGTCTTGACCGTCACGAGGCGACTGTGACGATGACCGAGATCGTCACCTCCTCCTACGTCGGCAACCGTTTCCGCACCGAGGCCTGTGAGGTGCGTTGGGTCGGCGTCAATGTCGACCGCTTGGAGGCACTGCGCAGGATCGTCCACGATCTGCGTGCACACGAGACCGTTGAGCATCTCGAGGCCAAGCTTGAACAGGTCGAGAAGATGCACGGCCGCTATAACGTCTTCGCCAACGCCGCAGCATCGGGTGTGGCCTGTGCCGGATTCTGCTTCCTCAACAAGGGCGGTTGGGTCGAGTGCCTCACGGTGCTCGTCGCGGCATTCCTGGGACAGCTCATTCGCAGGCAGATGCTTGAGCGTCACTACCAGCACTTCTTCACCTGGCTCGTGTGCGGCGTCGCGGCGTCGGGCACCTACATGGGCGTCGTCACCGCGCTGAACGCTTCTGGTGTGGTGTCAGGAAACCACCAGGGCGGCATTATCTCTGCGATCCTCTTCCTCATCCCGGGTTTCCCGATGGTCACCGCTATGCTCGACCTGTTCCGACAAGACTTCTCCTCGTCTCTCTCGCGCAGCGCCTACGTCCTCATGGTCATGGCTGCGGCGGGCGTCGCCGTCTGGACCGTGACCTTCGTCTTCCGTTGGGATGTTGCAGCGGCTAGCGACGCCACTCTTAATGGACCTCTTCTCTATGTTCTGCGGTGCTTCTGCTCCTTTATCGCCGCCTACGGATTCGCCATGCTGTTCAATGCAGGCGTGAAGGCCAGCATGCTGGCTGCGGTGGTTGGGGCCCTGGCCAATACCGGCAGACTGCTTCTCATTGACGCCTTCCACGTGCCATGGCAGCTCGCGGTGGGACTGGCTGCGGTCACGATTGGGCTGCTCGCCCAGCTCTTCGTCTCCCGCGCGTCCCTGTCCCGGGTAGCTCTTTCCGTTCCCGCTGTGGTCATCATGATCCCCGGGGTTCCCTTCTACAGGGCTATCTCTGCGCTCAACACGCTCTCTGTGGACAAAGGGGGCGTCGACGTCGGTGACGCGGCTACGAACCTGGCTGAGGTCTTCTTCGTCATTACGGCTATCGGCGTCGGTCTCGCCTTGGCGCGCATCATCACCGACCACAACTGGCGCCACGACGTGGCCACCTCGGAGCACATCACGCTGCCTCGCACACACGTTGAGGCGGCGGAGCAGCCTCTGGAGGATTGACGTTCGGTCTGCAGGCTTCCAGCTGAACAATGGTGGCCCGCCGCTGGCATTCAGCGACGGGCCACCATCGATGATGCGAGACCGGTGAGCCTGCGGTGAGCGGGTCACAGCCCGCCGAGGACCTGCGCGATGAAGATCTTGACGATCATGGCCACGGGATAGACCATCGCGTACCCCAGCGCCACTCGGGGGTCGGCGCCGGTGCGCTCGTTGGCGAAGGCCAGAATCGCCGGCTGGGTCTGGGCGCCACCGATGAGGCCGGACAGGCGAGTGCCACCCATTTTGACGATCCAGCGCATGGAGGCGTAAATCCCCAGCCCCACAATGGTGGTGACGACGAAGCCGGTGACGAAGATCCTCCACCAGTCGCCTCCGGTGAACGCGTGCGCGATCTCCCCACCGGCCTTGGTACCCGCCTGAGCGAGGAAGACCAGGAGCCCGAACTCCGAGAGCACCGCCGTCGCGGTGAACGGCATGGCGGTCACGAACTTCCCGATGCGGCCAATGCGCCCGAAGATGAGCCCGACCAGGAGTGTTCCGGCTGCCGACCCGATGGAGAAGGTGGCGCCGGTGGGCGTGAGGAACTTCCACTCACCGATGAAGATGCCCAGTGCCATCCCCAGCCCCAGTGCCACCGGGTTGATGGAGGACAGCCCTCGCGAGGAGTCGCCGAAGTATGCCGAAATCTCCTTCATGCGTCCGGTCGGGCCGACGACGCGCACCCGGTCTCCCTGCTGCAGCACCAGATCCGGGGTGCCCACCATGTCCACGTCACCGCGGCGCACCCGCGAGATCGTCGCCCCGAAACGGCTGTCGATATCCAGGTCACCGATGGTGCGGCCGGCCAGCTTCGGGTCCGAGACCGTGATACGGCGGAAGTCGAGGTACTTGCGGTCCTCGATGAGTGAGTGCGACGAGCCGTGGCCCACCGCCTTGATCGCCTGATTGACGGCATCCTGGGTGCCGACGACGGTGATGAGATCGTCCTTGTACAGCCGGTCGTCATTCTTCGGTCGGGTGATCGGGCCCTTCTCTCCCCGACGCAGACGAGAGAATCGCAGCTGACCCGAGATGGTCTCAACGATGTTGCCCAGGAGCGGGCCGTCCTCGCGCTCCACCCGGATAGTGCGGTTGATGAGCGGGGAGGGAGTGTCCTTGTCACTGCGCCGGTAGCGCAGCGCCAGCAGACAGAAGAACAGCATGCCGATGACACCGTAGAGGTAGGTGACGGCATAGGCCACGGTGGCGTCACCCGGTCCTGCCTTGTCGCCGGCCATGGCAGCGGCGTTACCGGCTGCGGCCAGGGCGGGCGTGTTCGTCACGGCACCGGCGAAGGCCCCCGCGATCATCGCCGCCTTGAGCCCGAGGAGACGCCCCACGCCCACGGCCGCCAGGGCCGCCACACCCAGAACACCCAGGAGGATGGTCAACGGTCCGCCGGCGGTTCGGATGACGTGGAAGAAGTTCGGCCCGGACTGGATGCCGATGGCGAAGGTGAAGATCGCCAGCCCCAGTGTTCCCAGCTCTCGGGGAACCTCGATCGGCGTTGCGGCAGACGTTCCCCAGGCCGCCAAGGCGATGCCGCAGAACAGGACGGCCGCTGCGCCCAGGCTCACACCCTTGATCTTGACATGTCCCAACAGCATCCCGGCGCCGACCAGGAGGAACAGGACGAGAACCACGTTCTCGGACAAGTGGTGCAGGACGTTGGCATGCGCCACCTTCCAGATCAGCAGGGCGGTACTGCCGATCAGGAGGGCCGTCGCCGGGACGCGTATGCTCCTACGCCTGGCGCGCCAGAGCAGCAGCCCGGAGCCAGTCATGAGGAGGACGATGACAACCGGGTTGTCCAACAGATAGTCCAGGACCATAGCCACGTCGCTAGTGCCGCCTTCCGTGTCGCCGCTGAAAGTGACGCAGCGGACGTTTTGTCAGGAGTAATAGGAGCATTGTGTCATCTCCACCTGCACTGATGGCCTACCAAGGTCCGTGATCCGAGAGGGAGTGGAGAAGCCCCTCGCGTGGAGAACGGTCATGCCACCGGGTCCGTGATTCCACGATGTGAGATTGTGGCCGTCTCATTATGACTCTGTGCGGAGACTGATCTAACGTTCATTACCCGGCAGGTCGCCGGGCAGTAGGCACGGAGAAGGAGAGCGAGTGATGACATGCGATGACGCTCCCGCACGTCAGGGCCAACAGGTCATGACAGGCGCCCAGGCTCTGGTGCGCGCGCTGGAGGAGCTAGGCGTCACAGACATCTTCGGGATGCCGGGCGGTGCCATCCTGCCCTTCTATGACCCCCTGCTCGCCTCGACGAAGATCCGCCACGTCCTGGTGCGTCACGAACAGGGCGCTGGCCATGCCGCCGAGGGCTATGCCATGGTCACCGGTCGCCCCGGGGTGTGCGTCGTCACGTCCGGTCCCGGAGCCACCAACCTCATCACCCCCATCGGTGACGCCCACATGGACTCGGTGCCCATGCTGGCCATCACCGGGCAGGTCGGAAGCCGTGGAATCGGGACGGACGCCTTCCAGGAGGCCGATATCGTCGGTGCCACGATGCCCTTCGTCAAGCACTCCTTCCTCATCACCCGTGCCGAGGACATCGTCCCGCGCGTGGCTGAGGCCTTCCACATCGCCTCAACCGGGCGTCCCGGCCCGGTCCTCATCGACATCTCCAAGGATGCCCAGGAGGGGGCCACCGAGTTCGTGTGGCCTCCGGCCCGAGACCTTCCCGGCTACCGCCTACCGGGCAAGCCCAACCAGCGGCGCCTGGCTCAGGCCGCCGAGGTGATCTCCGCGGCCGAGCGACCCGTCCTCTACCTCGGCGGTGGCTTGAGCCGGGCGCAGGTTCCCACCGAGGAGCTCGCCAAGCTCATCGAGCTCATCGGAGCACCCTTCGTCACCACTCTGACCGCCCTGGACGTTATGCCCAGTGAGCACCCGCTCAACCTGGGGATGCCGGGCATGCACGGCACTGTGGCCGCTGTCGGGGCGCTGCAGCGGGCCGACCTCGTCGTCTGCCTGGGAGCCCGCTTCGACGACCGGGTCACCGGTAGACCGGGCACCTTCGCCACCAAGGCCTCGGTGATCCACGTCGACGTCGACCCCGCCGAGATCTCCAAGATCCGCACCGCCGACGTCCCGATCGTCGGGGATCTGGCCGACGTCGTTCCCGCACTGAGCGCCGAGTTCCGCGACCACGTCGCCGCCGAGGGGCGGGCGGACATCGCCCCGTGGCGCAGCGAGGTCGAGCGCATCCAGTCCACTTACCCCACGGACTGGACCGATACCGACGACGGGCTGCTCCAGCCTCAGGAGGTCATCACCCACCTCGACCGGGCCGCCTCCGAGGACACCATCTGGGTCACGGGCGTGGGCCAGCACCAGATGTGGGCAGCCCACTACCTCACTTTCCGCCACCCTCACACCTGGCTCACCTCAGCCGGCGCCGGCACCATGGGATACGGCCTGCCCGCCGCCATGGGTGCCAAGGAGGCCCGCCCCGACCGGCCGGTGTGGCTCATCGACGGAGACGGCTGCTTCCAGATGACCAACCAGGAGCTGGCCACCTGCACCCTCAACAACATCCCCATCAAGGTCGCCATCATCAACAACTCCTCGCTGGGGATGGTGCGGCAGTGGCAGACGCTGTTCTACGGGCAGCGCTACTCCAACACCGATCTGCATACCGGTGCCGGAACGGCGCGCATCCCCGACTTCGTCACCATGGCCGAGGCCTACGGGGCCATGGGACTGCGCTGCGAGCGCCTGGAGGACTTAGATGACGTCATCGCCCAGGCCAATGCCATCAACGACCGCCCCGTCGTCGTCGACTTCATCGTCTCCGCGGACGCCCAGGTGTGGCCCATGGTCGCGGCCGGGGTGTCCAACGACGAGATCCAGCACGCCCGCGGCATGAGCCCGGTGTGGGAAGAGGAGTGAGCGCCGTGAGTGAGAAGCACACGCTGTCCGTCCTGGTGGAGAACAAGCCTGGCGTCCTGACCCGGGTCTCGGCGCTGTTCACGCGCCGGGGCTTCAACATCCACTCCCTGGCCGTGGGGCCCACCGAGCACGAGGACATCTCGCGCATCACGGTGATCGCCGATGCCGAGGGACTGGCCATGGAGCAGGTCACCAAGCAGCTCAACAAGCTGGTCAACGTCCTCAAGATCGTCGAGCTCGACCCCGACACCTCGGTCGAGCGCGAGCTCTACCTCATCAAGGTGCACGCCGATGATGCCAACCGCACGGCGGTGCTCCAGGTCGTCGACCTGTTCCGCGCGCACGTCGTGGACGTCGCCCCCACGTCGGTGGTCATCGAGACCATCGGCTCAGAATCCAAGGTCAAGGCTCTGCTGACGGCACTCCAGCCGTACGGCGTCAAAGAGATTGTCCAGTCCGGTGCCGTGGCGATCACGCGCGGCCCACGATCCATCACCGATCAACTCAAGGAGAAGTGAGAAGCAATCATGGCAGCTGAGAAGTTCTACGACGACGACGCCGACCTGTCCGTCATCCAGTCCAAGAAGGTCGCCGTCATCGGATACGGTTCCCAGGGGCACGCTCACGCTCTGAACCTGCGCGACTCCGGCGTCGAGGTCGTGGTCGGCCTGCGAGAGGGATCGTCCTCGGTGGCCAAGGCGGAGGAGATGGGCCTGCCCGTCAAGCCGATCGCCGAGGCCGTCGCCTGGGCCGATGTCGTCACCGTCCTGGCCCCCGACCAGGTGCAGGCCGCCCTCTACCGCGAGGAGATCGAGCCGAACATCAAGGCCGGCTCCACCCTCCTGTTCTCCCACGGCTTCAACATCCACTTCGGTTACATCAAGCCGTCCGCGGACATCGATGTCGTCATGGTGGCCCCCAAGGGGCCCGGTCACACCGTGCGCCGCGAGTTCGAGGCCGGCCGGGGTGTGCCCGTGCTCGTCTGCGTGGAGCAGGACGCCAGCGGCACTGCCTGGGACCTTGTGCTGTCCTACGCCAAGGCCATCGGCGGCACCCGCGCCGGCGCCATCAAGACCACCTTCCGCGAGGAGACTGAGACCGACCTCTTCGGCGAGCAGACTGTCCTGTGCGGTGGCGTCTCCAAGCTCATCCAGTACGGCTTCGAGACCCTGGTCGAGGCCGGCTACCAGCCCGAGATGGCCTACTTCGAGGTCTGCCACGAGATGAAGCTCATCGTCGACCTCATCAACGAGGGCGGCATCTCCAAGCAGCGCTGGTCCTGCTCCGACACCGCTGAGTACGGCGACTACGTCTCCGGTCCTCGCGTCATCACCCCCGAGGTCAAGGAGCACATGAAGGAGGTCCTCGCTGACATTCAGGACGGGACCTTCGCCAAGCGCTTCATGGACGACCAGGCCGCCGGCGCCCCGGAGTTCAAGAAGCTCCGCGCCGAGGGCGAGGCGCACCCCATCGAGGCCACCGGCCGTGAGGTGCGTTCCATGTTCGCCTGGCGTGCCGACGTCGACAAGGACTACACCGAGGGTTCCGTGGCCCGCTGAGGACTACTGAGATCCGTTGACAACGGGCGGTGGGCCCGATGACGTCAGATCATCGGGCCCACCGCCCGCTCGTCGTCCCTCGGCGCTACTGGGGCGGGGCGAGCCGGCGGCGCTGGAGGCGAACGGCAAGGGCAACCAGCGCCATCACCGCGCCCATGAGACCCACGAGAAGCGCGGCGCCGCGTCCAGGTCCGGTGCCGACGACGGCCCCCAGGCCGGTGGACAGTGGCTGTCCGGACTCCAGCAGGGGCTGAAGCACCCGGTCGACCAGCACCCCGGAGCACAGATAGGCCACCAGGTATCCCATCTGGGTGACCAGACTGATAGTGCCCCAGGTGCGTGCCTGCCGAGTGTTGTCGACCTGCGTGCGCACCAGTACCTCCGCCCCAGCCTGGGACAGGGGCAGACAGGCGAAGGTGAGAAACCCGCAGGCGGCCACCCACCAGGCTCCAGGTCCCAGAGGGACCAGCACCATGGCGACACCGGTCCCGGCCAGCCCTGCGGCGAGCAACGTCGTGGGCTGGGCACTCTTCCAGGCGGTGACCAGGGCCGCGCCCACAAGCATGCCGGCGGCTGCGACAGTCTCGACCACCCCCATCTCGGCGGTACTCACGGTGGGCAGGAGAATCGGCTTGATGAGGACCTGGATGACGCCGATAGCGAGGGTCGCCAGCGTCATGAGAACCACGAGGGTGCGCAGGCCAGGGGAGGCGGTGATGGTCCTCCAGCCCGCCAGGACGTCGTGGTCGTCACCGGGCTGGGCCGCTGCGCGTCGCGACGCACCTGCTGCCAGAGCCCGGCGCACTGTCATGGTGCACCCCACGGTGACCAGGCAGGTGCTGGCGTCCAGCAGGAGGAGGCCTCGGACGCCGACGAGCGGCATGAGGAACCCTGCCGCGGCCGGAGCCAGCAGGTACTTCGCCGCGGATGCCAGCTGAAGCAGTCCGGAGGAGCGCACGTAGTCCTCCTCGGTCACCAGGTCAGTGACGCTCGCCCGCAGCGCCGGCTCTGTGAGCGCCGCCAGGCAGGAGGAGATGACGGCCCCCGCGCAGACCCAGGCCAAGGACGGCCGGGAAGAGGACAGGGCCGCCAGGATGATGCCCAGGCCGAGGATCGAGCCGGCGTCGCCGATGATCATCATGAGGCGGCGGTCGTAGCGGTCTGCGAGGGCCCCGGCCAAGGGCGCCAGAAGAACAATGGGGGCGAAGGCGCTCATCTGGACGGCCGCCACTGAGGAGGCCGTTCCGTAGGTGCGCAGTATGACGACGGCCAGGCCGAAGGCGCTCAGCCCCGTTCCCAGCGAGTTGATGAAGGAGCCCAGGACCAGCAGTCCAACGTGCTTCACTGTTCCGCCTCCATCAGCAAGCCGAGGCTGCCGGGCTGGGCGCCCAGAAGCGTCTCGGTCGCCCAGATGAGACTCTCGCGGCGGCGGGCGAGCTCAGCGTGACTGGGCTTCATGATGTCGTGGTCCAGGAGGATGCCCGAGGCGCTCAACAGCAGCTCGACGGCGTCATGGGGGCGCTCGGTGGTGAAGATCCCCTCGCTCACCCCCTGGGTGATGACCTCGGCCAGGACCGGAGTGAGGTGCTCGATCATCGCCGTGATGGACAGCAGGTGGAACTCCGCGTTGCCCGGCGCGTGGAACTGGTCGACGAGCTCGGTCTCGGTGTCCACCAGTTGCATCGCGCTCATGATCGCCGCGAGCTTGTCAGCCGCCGGGGCCGATGAGGCGGCGATCTCGCGGGCCTGCTGCTCGACCTGGCAGACGATGCGCAGGACCAGGGCCTTGAGGATCTGCTCCTTGCTGGGGAAGTGGTAGTAGAGCGTGCCCTTGGCGATGCCCACGATTCCCAGGATGTCCTCCATGGTCGTGGGTTGAAAGCCTTTGGTGGTGAACAGGGTGTGGGCGGCGTCGAGAATCTCCTCACGACGTTGCGCGGCAGGCCGGTGGATACGCGGCATGGCTCCTCCTTGGTGTATTGGCAAGAGAGTAACCGACTGTCGGTCGAAACGCGAGTGCGGGTTTCCGTAATGCGGATGTCTCGTCTCGCATCCTGATCGTGCCCTAGGGTGGCCCCATGACGCAGACCATCAAGCTGGCAGTAATTCCGGGTGACGGCATCGGTAAGGAGGTCGTCCCCGAGGGGCTCAAGGTCCTCGAACGAGCGCTGGAGGGAACCGGGGTCGCGGTCCGTCCCACTGCCTTCGACCTAGGGGCTGAGCGCTGGCACCGGACCGGCCAGACCCTCACTGACGAGGATCTCGAGGCCATCAAGACCCATGACGCCATCCTGCTGGGAGCTGTCGGCGATCCCTCCGTCCCCTCCGGCGTGCTCGAGCGCGGCCTGCTCCTGCGCCTGCGCTTCGCCCTGGACCACTACGTCAACCTGCGTCCTTCGGTCTACTACCCGGGCGTGCCGACTCCGCTGGCCGATCCCGGCGACATCGACTTCGTCGTGGTGCGCGAGGGCACCGAGGGCCTGTACTGCGGCAACGGCGGCGTCGTGCGCCAGGGCACGGCGCACGAGATCGCCACCGAGGTCAGCGTCAACACGGCGTACGGGGTGGAGCGCCTGGTCCGCTACGCCTTCGCCAAGGCCCGGTCCAGGGCGGCCAAGCACCTCACCCTCGTCCACAAGCACAATGTGCTCGTCCACGCCGGCGACCTGTGGCGACGCACCGTGGAGGCCGTCAGCACCGAGTATCCCGAGGTCGCCGTCGACTACTGCCACGTGGACGCTGCCACCATCTACATGGTGACCGACCCGGGCCGCTTCGACGTCATCGTCACCGACAACCTCTTCGGCGACATCCTCACCGATGAGGCCGGTGCCGTCACCGGCGGCATCGGCTTGTCTGCCTCAGGCAACATCAACCCCGAGAGGGCCTTCCCCTCCATGTTCGAGCCCGTCCACGGCTCGGCCCCGGACATCGCCGGTCAGGGCAAGGCGGACCCGACCGCCACGATCAGCGCGGTGGCCCTCATGCTCGACCACCTGGGGCTTCCCGAGGCCGCTGCGAGGGTCGAGGCCGGAGTCACTGCGGACATGGCGACCCGGCGCGGCGGCGCCCAGCGCTCCACCAGCCAGATCGGTGACGCCATCGCCGAGGCAGTGACGGCCAGGGCGGATACGTCATCGCATTGAGACCCCATGACCCTCTTCGTGTCCGGAGCGTGACCGCAGTACACGAGCGGGTCGTTACATTCCGAGTATGTCGTTACGCGGTCCCCGACGTCGGATAGCCACCTGCCTCCTGCTCGCCGGTCTCACCGGCCTGTGCGGGTGCGACGCCCTGACTGACGCCCCGCTGACCGACTCCGAGATGTCCGCCTTCCTGGCTGAGGCGGACTCGCGTGCCACCCGATCGCGGGGGCAAGCCTTCGAGGCGACCGTGGTGGCGGCGGCGGATCAACGCTCCACCATTGCAGTGGCCCTGTCGCTCTCCCGGGTCCGGAGCGGGGCCGCTGCGGAGGCCGCGACGCTGGCCACCAGGGTCGGAGCCATCGCAGGCGACCTGAGCGAGGCGGAGTCCACCGGTCTTGAGAGCAAGAGGGCGGCGCTCGACCGGGCGATTGAGGGCGAGGACGTCGAGGCGATCACGACGGCGCTCACGGACCTTCGTGACGCTGTGGCTGCGGCCGAGTCCGCGGTCTCGGCCCGGCGTTCCTCGGCGGGGCAGGACCAGGCGGCTCCGTCCACGCAGGAGAGCCAGCTGGGAGCACCCGGCGGGGCAGAGACAGGCGAGCCCGCAGGGGACGGCGAGTCCGCAGAGGCGGATCGGGAGATGGACCAACCGGGGGAGGGGGAGTCCGAGTCCTCAGCTCAGGTCGGTGCCCCGCCCGGCACCGAGCCATCGGGTCCCCAGGACTCCGCTGAACCGGCGCAGGCCCCGCCTCCTTCTCAGGGGGAGCACTCTCAGGAGCCGTGAAGAGACGGGCTCACCCAGTGGCGGAGGCCGCCGGCGTCTCAGACCCGGGTACCCTTATGGGCCAGCGGGACTGACCCGACAGACCGCCCACGGCGACGCCGCGAAGAACGGCGACCCATGCCGCCTCATCGAAGGCCCCCTGCTGGCAGACCTGTGTCACCGACAGGGCCGCGCCGTCGGCCGACCACACCCGCACGAAGGTCCTCCCCGCGACCCGGGAGCCGCTGATACTGGCACTGAAGGACGTGGCGATGCCGACGTAGGGCCCGGAGCGGTTCGTCGCCGTGAGTTCCTCCTGGCCGGTTTGCCGGTAGTCCGGGTAGGTCCTGGCCAAGGAGGCGGACCAGTGCTCGGACAGGGCTCGGTCATCTCCGCCGGAGACGACCAGCGCCGGTGCGCTGCTCACCTCGGCGCTCACCTGGCATCCAGAAGTGCGCGAGGCGTAGGAGCGCGACCAGGATGCCTCTGGGAGCGACACGGTTGCGGGGCCGGTGGGGCCGGCCGGGCTGCTCGCAGAGGCGGGGGATGCGGTAGAGGCGGTGTAGCCGGGCAGGTCCGGGAAGCCGACCGTGAGCGCGGCCGCGGCCGCGGCCGTGGCCTGGGCGGTCGGCAGCGCAGTGGGCATCACCATCCGGGACGGGGCCGTCGAAGTGTGCGGCGCCTCGGCAGTAGACGCCGACCTCGATGCGGGCCCAGCGAGCTGATCCAGGTCGACCTGCGCGCATCCGCCCATCCCGGTCAGGAGGACGGCGCCGGCCACCGCGCCCCGGATGAACCGGGCTCGAAGGCCTGGCCAGTGAGCGTCGACCCAGGGGCGCTGAACGGAACTCATGTCCGGAACCTAGCCCCGAGCCCGCCCGGCGGCCAGCATATGGGAAAGTCGTGTCCGAGTTGTGGCCTCGGCGGTAGGCTGGGCCTATGTCCGAGACAGACGCCACCTCAACCGACTTCGCATCCACCTCCTTGGCTCGTGCTGCCGAGGTCCCCGTCCCGGAGGCCGACGAGCTCGCAGGCCGATTCCCCCTGACCGCCAACCCCTCACCCGTCACCGAGGACGAGCGGGAGGCAGTCCTGGCGAGCCTCCACTTCGGTGACGCCTTCACCGACCACATGGCTCACGCCCGCTGGAGGCAGGGGGAGGGGTGGGGTGACTATGGCGTCATTCCCTACGGCAGTCTCAGCCTGTCCCCGGCCGCCGCCGTGCTCCACTACGGCCAGGAGATCTTCGAGGGCATCAAGGCCTACCGGCACGAGGACGGATCGGTGTGGACCTTCCGTCCCCGCTACAACGCGGCGCGCCTCAACGCCTCCGCCCGGCGCATGGCTCTGCCCGAGCTGGCGGAGGAGGACTTCGTGGCGTCCCTGGTGGATCTGGTGCGTGCCGACGCCGCCTGGGTGCCTTCAGGTGAGGGCGAGTCCCTCTACCTGCGCCCCTTCGCCTTCGCCTCCGAGGCCTTCCTCGGCGTGCGCCCCTCCGCCGTGGTCGACTACTACGTCATTGCCTCTCCCGCGGGCTCCTACTTCCCCCACGGCCTCGAACCTGTCTCCATCTGGGTGACCACCGAGTACCACCGCGCCGGACGCGGAGGGACCGGGGCGGCCAAGACCGGGGGCAACTACGCCTCCTCCCTGCTTCCCCAGCAGGAGGCCTACGCGCAGGGCTGCGACCAGGTCTGCTTCCTTGACGACGTCTCGCAGAAGAACATCGAGGAGCTCGGCGGCATGAACATCATGGTTGTCGGCGCCGATGGGACCGTGCGCACACCGCGCCTGACCGGGACGATCCTCGAGGGATCCACCCGCAGCGCCATCATCCGCCTGCTGCGCGACTCCGGGCGGAGCGTCGTGGAGGACACCATCAGCCTCCAGGGGCTGCTCGCAGACATCGAGTCGGGTCGGGTCAGTGAGGTCTTCGCCTGTGGAACCGCCGCCGTCGTCGTGCCTCTGGGGCATCTCAAGGGTGAGGGCTTCGACGCCCGCATCGAGGGCAGTGAGGTCACCCGGCAGATTCACGACCGGCTCACCGCCATTCAGTCCGGCCGTGCCGAGGACCCCTACGGGTGGATGTATCGGCTCGTGCCTCCTCGTTCATAAGACCACCGGCGATATTCCTTCTGAACGTCCAGAAAGATATTGTTGGCGTGACATGAAATGATGACAGGGAGATTGCGCCGGTCTCAGTTGCGTCTCATTTCATGAGCGTTTTGCCCGGAATTCCTAAAACCAAGGGATTCCGGGCAAAACGCTCGAGAAATATGTGGTGCCATTGGCTCATGACGCAGTCCCTCCTACCAGAACCCGAAAGCACCTCGATTGACAAGCGTGGTGCTGAAACGGCCTTATCAGAGGTCGACACGACCTCGGCGCGCAGCTCTGGCAGTGGTCGACGCCGTCCCGGACGGGGATGGAGGATCGCCCTTCTCAGTGTCCTGGCGATCTTCCTGGTTCTGACCCTGGCTGCGGGAGGCCTGGCCCTGTGGGTACGCCACTCCATCGCCTCCGGCATGGAGTTCATCGCCGATCCCTTCGCGGGCATTCCCACGCGGGCCCCTCAGCAGCAGGCGGCGGCGGGCGAGGAGCCAGCCGTCAACATCCTGGTCCTGGGAACCGACTCGCGCACCTCCGCCTCCGACCCCTCCCAGTGGCAGGAGGGCGCCCAGCGCACGGACGCGATCATGATCGTTCAGGTCAGCGGTGACCGTAAGACCGTCTCGGTCATGTCGATCCCCCGTGACTCCTGGGTGGAGATCCCCGGTCACGGCCAGGGCAAGATCAACGCCGCCTACTCCTACGGGGGACCCTCGCTGACGATCCACACCGTGGAGAACCTCACCGGCATCCACATCGACCACTTCGCGGTGGCAAACTTCGAGTCCTTCGTCGCGCTGACCGATGACATCGGTGGGGTGCGCGTCAACCTCAAGACGCCTCAGAGGCTCGCCGGCAAGGAGTTCGGCACGGGAGCTCAGGTACTCAACGGGCAACAGGCCCTGGCCTACACCCGCGAGCGCTCCTCCCTCCCGAACGGGGACTTCGACCGTGTCAAGCGTCAGCAGACCTGGATGCGTTCCATCGTGAGCAGGGTCCTGAACAACGGCACCCTGAGCAGTCCCACGGCGCTGTACTCATTCCTCAAGACCGCTTCGCGCACAGTCGCCGTGGACGAGTCCTTCACGCTCAACCAGATGCAGTCCCTGGCCCTGGAGACACGCCACCTCCACAGCAACGACATCAAGTTCATGACCGTACCGACCTCCGGTACGGGAACCTCCGCGGACGGGCAGTCCATCGTCAAGCTCGACACCGCCGCGGACGCCCCCTTGTTCAAGGCCTTCGCCCAGGACCGGGTGAGCGCCTACCTCACCGAGCACCCCACCGCCGTCGAGCTGCTTCCCGCCACGGTGAACTAGAGGTGAGGACTCATGGCGCACGGCGCAGCGTCCCGGGGAGCTCCTCGTGGGGCGCGTACAGATGCATGGAGACTCATGACTGACACTGCTGAAGTGGTCGACGTCGCGGTCATCGGGTTGGGGTACATCGGCCTGCCCACGGCAGCGGTCCTGGCCCGCGCCGGGCTCGGCGTCGTCGGGGTGGACCGGGTCCGGGAACGTGTTGAGGCCGTCAACCGTGGAGAGCTGCCCTTCCTGGAGGAGGGGCTGGCCACCGTGCTGGCCGAGCAGGTCGAGGCCGGCCGCCTGCGCGCCCAGACGATGACGCCGTCGGCACGGACCTACATCATCGCGGTGCCGACCCCGTCGACGGGTCGGGACCACATGGCCGATCTGTCTCTGGTGGAAGCCGCCACCAGGCAGATCGCCCCACGTCTGACAGGCGGAGAGCTCATCGTCCTGGAGTCGACCTGCCCACCCGGCACCACTCGCGCTTTGGCCGAGACGATCGGCTCGATGCGCCCGGACCTGTCAACGGACGGCAGCGGCTCGCGTCCCCGAGTGCACCTGTCCTACTGTCCCGAACGCGTGCTGCCCGGCCACATCATGGCGGAGATGGTGACCAACTCCCGGGTCATCGGCGGCCTGACCCCCGAGGCCTCGCAGCTGGCCAGAGACCTGTACGCCACCTTCTGCGCCGGCGAGCTGGTCCTGACCGACGCCACCACCGCCGAGATGACCAAGCTGACGGAGAACTCCTTCCGCGACCTCAACATCGCCTTCGCCAATGAGCTGGCCCTGGTCTGCGAGCGGGTCGGGGTCGATGTCTGGGAGCTCATCGACCTGGCCAACCGTCATCCGCGGGTCAGCATTCTGCAGCCGGGCCCCGGCGTGGGCGGCCACTGCATCGCCGTGGACCCCTGGTTCCTGGTGTCCTGTGCTCCGGAGGAGACCAGGCTCATCCGCACGGCCCGCCAGGTCAACGACTCTCGGCCGGCCCACTACGTCGGGCGCATCCTTCAGGCCCTGGAGGCCGCCTCCTCGCCGACCGTGGCGGTGCTCGGCCTGACCTTCAAGGCCGACGTCGACGATCTGCGTCAGTCGCCCGCGCTCGCGATCACCGAGCAGGTGGCCGTCGCAGCGCCCCACGCTCGGATCCTGGTGGCCGAGCCGCACGCCAAGGAGCTTCCGCCATCTTTGGAACGGCGAGGCAATGTGCGGCTGACCGGGTGGCGGCAGGCCGTCGAACAGGCTGATGTCGTGGCGGTGCTGGTCAGCCACCAGGAGTTCGCCGACCTCGATCCGCTCCTGCTCGAGGGACGCAGCGTCATCGACACCACGGGGCTCTGGCACTCCCGCGCTCCCCAGTTGACGGGGTAGAAGGACATGGGCGGCCGGCGTCTCAGACGCCTCATCGGTGCTGCTGTGCGGGGCGTGCACCGGCCCCGACTCAGCGTCATCGTCCAAGCGGCGGGGGCCGGCCCTCACCTGGAGGGGGCCGTACGCTCCGTGCTCAACCAGACTTTCAGGGACCTGGAGGTCCTGGTCGTCGTCGAGCCGGGGGCCGATGCGCACAGCTCTGGCGAGCAGGTGGCCACTCGCCTGTCCGCCAGGGACCGGCGCGTCCGGGTCGTGCCCGCCGTCCGGGGCAGTGACCCGAGCGGCTGGCTGGATGCCGCCCTGAAGCGGGCCAGGGGGAGCCTGGTCACCGTCGTCGACGGCGGTGATGGACTGATCGCCGGTGCCTGCCAGTCGATGATTCAGTGCCTGGAGCAGTCGGGATCCCAGGCCGTCGTCGCGCGCTCGCGGCCCTTGACACCGGCAACCGGGGCCTGGCCGGGGTCGGAGCCTCCCCGCGCGCCTCGCCTCGCGCAGCCACTGGCTCGGGCACCCGAGGCGGGTGAGGAGCTGGTGGCCGGCGCCGTCATGGCTCGCCGACAGCTGTGGGCGTCGTCGAGGTCGCCCGGTGCGCTCCGAGCCCCTGCGATGTCCCTGCCGGCCAGGACCCTCGCGGTGCTTCTGGCCGCGATGCGCACGGACGTGCTGGATGAGGAGGTCTACACCTGGCGCGCCGGCTCACGGGCTTGTGGCCCCGGTGCGCACACGGATCCCGGCGGCCTCCTGGCGGAGGTGGACGCCTTGGCGCAGCTGGCTGCCGACGCCCCGGAGGCCGTGCGTCGGTGCCTGGTCGCCGGACGCCTGAGCCGGGACCTGGTTCGTCTGGCTGAGCGCGCTGACCGGGAGGGGCCCGACTTCGCCGGCAGGCTGCGCCGCACCGCGAGAAGGGCGCTCGCCGATGGCGGTGACTTCGTGTGGGAGTCGACCGGGCTGCTCGACCGGCTCGTGCTGTGGCTCCTCATCCAGGACGATCCGGCCTGCGCTATGGAGCTCGAGGAGCTGATCGGTCGACGCTGTGAGGACCTGGGCCGTCTTCCCCTGACCATCGAGGCGGGGACTGTGCGCCCTGAGCCGCGATTCCTGGAAGGGCTCATGGTGCCCCGCGGGCTTACCGAGGTCCGGGACGTTGACTTAAGGCTGCACGTCGGCGTTGACACGGTGCGCTGGCTGGGCCCCAGGACCCTGGAGGTGCGTGGCTGCGCCTGGGTCTGGGGCCTCGACCCGGGCCTGACCGACCGCCCGTTCGTTGAGGTGGTCGATGAGGCCGGGCGAGTTCGGGGCCGCGCCGAGGTTGATCGCTGTGAGGCGCCCCGAGCCGACCTGGAGGCCGGCGACCCATGGCGCTCCTACCTCGCTTCGGGGACCGTGGTGCGTCTCCAGCTCGAACCGGGTCGCTGCGCCTGGTTCCGGGTGGTGACCCGCGTGGCCGGGAGAGAGGTGCGGGCGTGGATGCCGCAACCGGCCGGCTCCAGCAGGAGCCACCTGGCGCCGCCGGAGTCCGGGCAGCGCCTGGAGGCGCGAGGTCAACGGGGGCTGCTCCAGGTCGCCCCGGCGCCGAGTGAGAGCCGGGGGAGCGTCACGCTGTCCGGTGGGGAGATCGACGTCGTGCTCCTCTGCGCGCGCTTGGACATCGACACCGGGCTGGTGCTGAGTGGAACGGTGACGGCGGCCCCGGCGAGGCTGGACATCGTCCTGGGTGGCAGGGCCGCCAGGGGCGGGGCGATGACGGTGCCGGCCGTCCTGGCGCCGGGCGGCCGCTGGTCGGCGCGCATCGACCTGGCCGATCCCGATGTCGGGCTGGGGACTTATCCGGTGGGCTGGAGCGCCGTATCGCAGGGGGAGCCCGACCACCGTGTCGAGGGGACCTGTCTGGCCGGTGAGGGGATCGACGGCCCGGCCCTCGAGGTGCCCATCATCCCGGCGCCCAGCGGCTGCGTGGCGGTACCCGAAGGTGGCGTCACCGGGGCGGGCTCCGGGCGCCCTGGGCGCCGTGCGCGGATCCTCACCCGCTTGGACGGCTCCGTGGCCGTGGCCGTCATTCCCCCGCTGACTCCTCACGAACGCTCACGACGGGGTCACCGGCTCCTCATCGAGCGCGCGGCGGGGCCCCTGAGGGCGGGCGTGTTCCTGGAGTCCTTCGGCGGGCGCAGCGGGGGAGACAACCCGGCCGCCATCTGCGAGGACCTGGCGGCCCACGGCGTGGCCGCGCCCCTGTGGTGGTCGCTTGTCGACGGGACGGTTCCAGTGCCGGCAGGCGCGCGTCCCGTCGTCGTCGGATCGCCGCAGTGGGTGGAGGCTCTGCGCACCTCTCGCGTCATCGTCACCAACGATCACCTCCCCTCCTGGTTCTCCAAGCGTGAGGGCCAGCACCTGCTCCAGACCTGGCACGGCACTCCGATCAAGAAGCTGCTGCGCGACGCCCCTGGAGCCGTCACCCCGAGATACCGGCGGCTCATGGACCGCCAGGTTCCCCAGTGGGACCTGCTGCTCGCCCAGAGCCCGCAGGCCGGTCGGCGCCTTCAGCAGGCGCTGGGATATCACGGGCCGGTTCGGGTCGGGGAGTACCCCCGCAACGTGAGGCTGCTCGGAGGCGCCCAACTGCGAAGGCGGGTGCGCCACGAGCTCGGTATCGGTTTGGGGCGGCCGGTCGTTCTTTACGCCCCGACCTGGCGCGAGAGCCTGCGGCCTGCGACGAGTGCAGCCGGATGCGGTGCCGCGGGCGGGCCGCAGGCGGCGGGGGCGCTGGACGGGACGCGTCTGGCTGATCACCTCGGTGCGGCGGTCCTCATACGCAGCCACCACATGAACCGGGCCGCTCGTGTCCGAGGGATGGTCGATGTCAGCAGGTACCCGAGTGTTGAGGAGCTCATGGTGGCAGCCGACGTCCTGGTCTCGGACTACTCGAGCATCTTCTTCGACTTCGCTCTGACCGGGAAGCCAGCAGTGGTCTACGCGCCCGACCTGGCCTCCTACCGAGATGTTGAGAGGGGCCTGTACGGTGACTGGCCCCTTGACTCGGGACTGCCCGTCGCCGTCGACCACGAGGGGCTCACCTCCCACCTGCGGAGGATCCTCGGCGATATCGACGACGCAGAGAGCGGCTGCGCTCTGCCGGAGGTGGATCCCGCGCCGATCCTGGACAACCTTGCTTGGATCCGTGGATGGGTCACCCGTTTCCTCAGCTGATAAGCGACCGGGAGGACGGATGAGCCGCAGCTCTCAAAAGAACTGGGAAGAATAATTGTCATGAGAGCGTGAGGAGACCAGGAAAGGTGGGGCAGGCCTCTTTGTGACATTCGATAGTGAACATCATGTATTTCGGTACCATATCGGTATGGCATCGATTCTATGACATCTTCGATATCGGTTCGGAGCATAGGGAATACTCACGGTGGTTTGTCCGGAGTGTTGTTGTGGGCGAGCCTCGAACGTCCAACCAGGAAGTGGCCACATGAAGCGCGTGATTACCTATGGCACATATGACCTGCTCCACTATGGTCATATTGCGTTGCTGAAGCGTGCGCGAGCGCTGGGGGACTTCCTGGTGGTGGCGCTGTCCAGTGACGAGTTCAATGCCGGAAAGGGTAAGCAGGCGTACTTCTCCTACGAGGAGCGCAAGGTGATGCTCGAGGCCATCCGGTATGTCGACCTCGTGGTGCCCGAGCAGACCTGGGGTCAGAAGACCGAGGACATCACCAGGTACGGTATTGATGTCTTCGTCATGGGGGATGACTGGGACGGCGAGTTCGATGATCAGCTCAAGGGGCTGTGTGAGGTCGTCTACCTCCCGCGGACTCCGGAGGTCTCGACAACTCAAATCAAGAGTGATATGCGCCTGGGCTGAGTGGCATGCCGTGAGATGGCTCGCCGTGCGGGTTGAATCAGGCCGCCGAGTGGGGATTCGGCCGGGATTCGCTGCATGCTGCGTCAACGGGTACAGAATTTAGTCCGTGAAATGTTCATGTTGAAATAAGGGCAATAAGGGCGATGATGATGAGCAAGGATGCTGTTCTCAGAAGAATGGGACGTGCCGTTTCCGGCCGCCTGCAGCTGCCGGCTGCCACCCGACTGGTGCGCTATGCCGCCGCCAGGGAGTACGAGGACGGTAACCTGGCGGAGGCCAAGCGCCTGTATGAAAGGCTCTCTGAGAGCGGCCACGACACCGCCACGCGGCTGCGTCTGGGAGTCATCGCCGAGCGTCAGGAGCGGTTCGATGCCGCCTTGAGAACCTACACCGAGGTGGCCGACCGCGACCCCGCCTGCGGAGAGGCCTTCTACCGTGCCGGCTGCCTCCTCAAGCGTCAGGATGATCCAGAGGGGGCCTCCGTCTTCTTCTCGCGAGCCCTCTCCTCAGGGGTGCGGGACCGGCGCTACTCGGAGAACCTGCTCGCCTGCCTGCCCGCGAGCACCCCGCAGTGGCAGCGCCTGGAGGTTCTGCTCTCCGGTCTGCCCGAGCACGAGAACGACGCCGCCTGGCTGCGCAAGCTCCTTCAAGCTCAGCTCCACCTGGGACTGAACGGGCCGGCCAGGTGCACCCTGGACGCCCTGGCCGACGTCGATGAGCTCAGCGCGCAGGAGCTCTTCGAACAGGGGGTCATCGCCCACCGCGAGGGTGATCGGGCCTCCGCCGCCGCCAGCTTCGCCGCCGCCTGCGAGGCTGCCGGAGGAAAGGCCCGCAGCAAGGGGCCGGCCCAGTTCGCGTGCTCCGGGGGAGACTGGAGGCTGGCGGCCGAGCTCTTCGAGATCTACCCGGGAGAGGGACTGTCCAGGGTGGAGCTGGCCTACGAGCTGGCCTACTGCCTTGACCGTCTGCGTGAGCACGAGCGGGCGCAAGGACAGTACGCCCTGGCCGCCTCGCTGGACACGGGCAACGGGCACACCCTGTACAAGCTGGGACTCGCCTCGGAACGCGTCGGCGACCTCGCCACCGCGGAGCGCTCCTACCAGGAGGCCCTGCGGACGCTCAAGAAGCCCGCACGCAGCTGGTGGAACTATCGCCGTGGCGTCTGCCTGGCAAGGCTGGGACGCCATGACGAGGCCCTGGAGTCCTTCTGGGCCTACCTGGGGCCGGCCCCGCGCGGGCTGGCATCGGTGTCGAATCAGCTGGCCAGCACGGGCTTCCTCGACCTGGTCCGCGCGAAGAGCACACCCCCGCCTCGGCAGCGGCCGGAGGATCTGGTCGAGTCCACTATCGGTGACATCGTGCTCGGCCTTCACCAGGCTCTCGGCTCCCGCGACGCTACGGGCGATCCCGGCGCCGGTGAGGCGATCCCACCCGCGGCGGCGGGTAAGGCCGCTCAGTCCATCCGCCATATTCTCCCGCTGGTGCTCAAGGGAGACCGGAACCACCGCCTGGTCCTGGCCCAGCTGGCCCAGGACGCCGGACAGGCGGAGCTCGCCTGCGAGATCCTCGAGCAGGCCGAGGAGTTCGGCTGCAAGGACGGGCTGGACCCGCGGGCCTACGGGCGCACTGCGGGAGCCGCCCGCAACATCCGCTACGCCGAGGCCCTGGAGGTGCTTCCCGTCAGCCCCCACCTGGTGCTGTGGGAGTCCAACCACGGAGCCTCGATCGGCTGCCACCCCCTGGCCGTCTTCCGCTGGATGGTGGACCGGCCGGAGTACTCCCACCTCATCCACGTGTGGGCCGTCAACGACCTGGGCGCCATCCCCGCGGATCTGCTGGGGCGTCGCAACGTCGTCTTCGTCCCCCTGCACAGCACCGAGTACATGCAGTACCTCGCCACCGCCGGGTACCTCGTCAACAACGTCTCCTTCGCCCCCTACTTCGTGCGCCGCCGCGAGCAGCGCTACCTCAACACCTGGCACGGCACCCCCTTCAAGACCCTGGGACGGTCCATGCGGGGAGGCCTGCTCGACTACGAGAACCTGCAGCGCAACTTCCAGCTGAGCACCACGCTCATGGCGCCCAATGAGCTCACCCGATGGGCGCTGGTCGAGGACCACGATCTGCTCGACGTCTACCGGGGCCGCACCATCATCACCGGTTCCCCCCGTCTGGACACCTCGCTGACGACGAGCGCTCAGGACCGCAAGGCGCTGCGGGGGCGCCTGGGACTGGCTGAGGACGATGAGCGCCGTCTGGTCCTGTTCGCCCCCACCTGGCGCGGCGGCGTCAGCAAGCGGGAGCTGGACCGCGAGGCCCTGGTCGCCGACCTGACCGCCATGGCCTCCCGCGACGACGCGCTCGTGGTCTACCGCGCCCACCGCCTGTCCGAGAAGCTGCTGGCCGGCGTCGATCTGCCGGTGAACGTCGTACCCAAGGACATCGACACCAATGAGCTGCTGGCCGCCGTCGACGTCCTGGTGACCGACTACTCCTCGATCCTGTTCGACTTCCTGCCCCAGAAGCGCCCCATCGTGCTCTACATGCACGACATCGAGGAGTACCGGGCCGAGCGGGGCCTGTACCTCGATCCCGCGGAGGTCCCCGGGCTGGCCTGCTACGACCGCGGCGAGCTGGCCTCAGCCATCGGGCGAGCCCTGGACGGGGAGGGGGTCGCCCCCCAGGAGGCCCTCGCCCGCTACTGCCCCTACGAGGACGGGCGGGCCTCGTCACGCCTGGCTCGAGCCTTCTTCGACGACGACCTCGACCACGGGCAGCGGGCGATTATCAGGGACCATGCCCTTGACTCGCCGCTCGGCGACGGTGCCCGTAAGCGCCGCACCCTCCTGTTCCACGCCTCCATGATCCCCAACGGGATCGCCTCCGCCCTTCTGGCCCTCCTGGAGGCGCTCGATCCGGCGCTCTACTCGGTGAACCTCATCGTTGAGCCCTCCGTCCTACGCGACAACGAGGACCGTCAGGAGATCTTCCGACGCCTGCCCAGCCACGTCCACGTCATCTGCAAGCCCGGGGCCGCGCCCTGGCGGATCCACGAGCGGGCCTGCGTCAACGACTTCGCCCGCCACCCCGACGCCTTCACCTCGCAGAGCTTCTGGGACTGCTACTGGGCCTACTACGAGCGCGAGACACGCCGCATCCTGGGCGACTTCGTGCCCGACGCCGCCATCGAGTACGACGGCTACGCCGAGACCTGGGTCTCGCTCATCGCGGCCTGGGGGCGTCGCGGATCGCGTACCTCCTGCTACCAGCACAACCAGATGGACAACGAGTACCGGGACAAGTACCCGGGCCTCAGGCGCGTCTTCGCCCTCTACGGAGATGTCGACGCCGTCGTCGCCGTCAGCCCGGGACTGGCCCGACACAACCGCAGTGGGCTGGCCGGGCTGGGCATCGACCTCTCCCAGCGCCAGGTCTCGGCCCGCAACCTCCTTGACGTCGAGCGGGTTCGCCTCGGGGCTCAGGCACCCGCCCCCGAGGCCTTCACCGCGCTGAAGAACGAGCACGACATCGTCCTTGCCACCATGGGGCGGATGTCGATGGAGAAGAACCAGGCGGCTCTCATCGAGGCGCTCGCCCTTCTGCGCGAGCAGGACGGCACCGAGGGCGGCACCGCTCAGGGGCTGAGCATCGGCCTGGCGATCGTCGGTTCCGGGGTGCTCGAGGGGACCTTGCGGGCCAGGATCGACTCCCTGGGCCTGTCCGGGCACGTCACGCTGCTGGGACAGATGGACAACCCGTTCCCGGTCCTGGGCGGAGCCGATCTGTTCGTCCTGCCCTCCCTTCATGAGGGGCAGCCGGTCACCCTGCTGGAGGCGATGACGCTGGGAACCGGGGTCGTGGCCTCCGACCTTCCGGGCAACCGGGAGCTGATCGCCCTCGGATACGGGGTTCTGTGCGGCACCTCGCCCCAGGATATCGCCCAGGCGATCCGCAAGGCTCTGGCCGATCACCGCCTCGCCCACGGAGACTTCGACGTTCAGGAGCACAACGCGCATTCACTGCGGGACACCCTGGAGGCGGTGCTCGGCCCCGAGGCGCTTCACCAGCAGCCCAAGGGGAAGTCGGCTTCCAAGAGACGGCGGCGCAAGCGTGCGGCCTCGCGAGGGACGTCCGCATGACGTGCCCCCACGGGTCACGGCCCGCAGCGGCTCCCCGGGCAATGGCCTCCTCCTCGATGCCGGCCGGCAAGCCCTCAGTGGAGCTGGAGGAGGTCCTGCAGCACGTTCTGCAGGGGCTGGGCGGTGGGGAGGACACCAAAGCGGCGCCGCGTGTCGCCGTACTCGTGGACCGCCCTCAGCCCCACCTGAGCAACTGCATCGCGCTGGCACTGGGAGCGCGCGAGCTGATCGTCTACACGATGCAGGAGAAGCAGGACGGGCGCCCCGGGGCTGAACCGACGGCGAGCTCCGGTCTCATCGGCCTCGCCCGGGTGGTTCCCTTCACGAACCAGATCGACCTGCACCAGGCCCTGGCCACTCATGGTCGGTTCGACGTCCTCGTGGACGCCCTCACCCACAGCCCCAGCATGCGTGCCTTGGCCGCCCAGCTGTTCATCGGTATTGTCCGCGACGGCGGGTACTACGTCGCCATCGACGGCGCAGCGCTGGGCGAGAGCTCCAACACCGCTGAGCTCGTCACCCGGGCCTCGCGCAGTCTCGCCGTCCTGCACGGCGCCAAGGGGGCGTTGAGCGGGGACGAACGGGCCTACGGCGAGCAGGTGGCCGCACTGACCGTCCTCGATGGCGGCGTCGTGCTGCGCAAACGAGGAGACGGCTTCGTCAAGCTCCGATACGCCGAGACCCCGCCGATCCTGTCCGCCCGCTACGGCGAGTCCTGGGGGCGTCCGCTGGAGATCCTCCCCGCCCGGGTCACCCCGCTGGAAGTCATCGGCGTCACTAACAACCGGGGGCTGTGCGCCAAGCGACTGCCGCGCGAGAACCGGATCCCCGAGACCTCGGTCCTGGAGTACCGGGACGTGTGCATCGCCCCCCGCCAGGTGCTTGTCAAGGATCATCTCCTGCTGCCCAACACCTTCCGCCTGGCCACGACCAAGCGACTGGTCAACACGGCGCTGAAGGAGCTCAACCACTACTACGCCGCGCCCACGGTTAACACGGAGTCGGCCCCAAGGCTCGGAGGAACCTTCTTCCACCTGGACCTTGAGTACAACCGGCACTTCGGCCACTTCATGACCGAAGCGGTCCCACGGCTCTACGCCTGGGAGCTGGCGCAGGCGACGCATCCCGACATCCGGATCCTCACCAACAGCAGGGCTGACCGCAGCCGTCCCCCTGCCTACCAGCGCATCCTCCTGGAGGCCTACGGCATCGACGACGACCAGGTCGAGGTCATCACCTCCCCGGTGACGGTCGACGCCCTCGTCTGCGCCATGCCCCTCATGCAGAACGGGCGATTCGCCGACCCGCGCCTGGCCCGCACCTGCCACCGGCTGCGCGACGGCCTGCTGGAGCGATCCGAGCCCAACGCGAAGCCCCACCGCAGACTCTTCATCTCCCGCAAGCCCGATATGTGGCGCGAGTGCCTCAATCGTGACGAGCTCGAGGAGCGCTTCACCCGCAGGGGCTTCACCATCATCCGGCCCGAGGGCCACTCCATCGTCGAGCAGGCCCGCATGTTCTACGAGGCCGACGTCGTGGCCGGCTACATCGGCTCCGCCCTGTACAACATCATGTTCGCGCGCCGCCCGATCGACGTCATCGGTTTCATCAACCAGTCCTACCTGGCCACCAACGAGTACCTCATCTGCTCGGCGCTCGGCCACCGCCTGCACCTGTTCTACGGTGACGAGATCACCGACGGCAGGGAGAAGGACTGTGAGGGCCGGGACCTGGGAGTCACCAACCGGGACTACGTCTTCAACGTCGAGCGCGACGGCGACCAGCTCGACGAGCTGCTCGAATCCCTGGACGAGACATGGGGGGAGTCATGAGCTCGCCGGAGAGCCGCACCTCGTCTCGGACAGCCTCCGAGCTGCGCCGCGCCCTGTGGCACCTGCGCCACTCCGGGGTGATGGGGCTGCGTGAGCACCTGCGCCGTCGTCGGGCCACCGCCTGGGCCCGCCCCCGCAGGCGGGCCTTGAGGAGACGGGGCCGGATGCTCCTGCCGGACTGGCCCCTGCCCTTGCCACAGGAGACCGGGCCGCGTCACGACGTGACCGTCGGGGTGATCGCCGATGAGTTCACGGCGCTCGCCCTGGACTACGAGTGGCGCTCGGTGCCCCTGACCCCCGCCGGCTGGCGCGAGCAGGTCGAGCAGACCCCCATCGACCTGCTCTTCGTAGAGTCCGCCTGGCACGGCAACGACGACGCCTGGCGCTTCCAGGTCATCGGCTCCCAGGGGCCCTCGGGCCACCTCAGGGACATGGTCACCGCGCTGCGAGGCCAAGGAGTGCCGACGGTCTTCTGGAACAAGGAGGATCCCGCCCACTACGACGAGGCCATCGAGACCGCCCGCCTCTTCGACTGGGTCTTCACCACCGATGAGGCGATGGTGGAGCACTACCGGCGAGACCTGGGGCATGACCGCATCGGGATCCTGCCCTTCGCCGCCCAGCCCGCGATCCACAACCCGATCCGCCTGCTGGACGAGACGGGGCGCCCCGTACCCCTGAGGGATGTCGCCTTCGCCGGCACCTACTTCGCTCACAAGTACCCCGAGCGGCGCGCGCAGATGGAGATCGTCCTGGGCGGCGCCCACGACGTCTCGGCACGCCTGCCCCACGGGCTGGACATCTTCTCCCGGTACCTCGACGGTGACGACACCTACCAGTTCCCGCCTCCCTGGGACTCCCACGTGCGCGGCAGCCTCACCTACACCCAGATGCTCAGCGCCCACCGCGCTTACGCCGTCTTCCTCAACGTCAGCTCCGTGGTGGACAGCCCCTCCATGCTTCCGCGCCGCGTCATCGAGGTCCTGGCCTGCGGCACTCCCGTGGTGAGTACCCCGACGCCGGCCACCGACCGCCTTCTGCCCGCAGGAGCCCTGGCCAAGGTCACTGACCGGGCCCAGGCCGGGCACACCGTGCGCGCGCTCGTGACCAACCCGGTCCTCGGGGAGTACATGACCTACCTGGCGCAACGGGAGATCTGGAGCCGGCACACCTACAGCCACCGCGTGGAGACCGTGCTACGGGCTGTCGGCATGGGGGAGCGGGCCAGGCGCAGGCCCACCATCGCACCACTGGTGTCCACCATCCGGCCCGATCAGATCGACCACGTCATTGAGACCCTGGCCCGCCAGCAGCAGGTGACGATGGCCCCGGTCATTCTCACCCACGGCTTCACCGCCCCGGCCCGCAGCAGGGCCCGCGCCCGTGAGCTGGGCCTCGAGGTCGACTGGGTCACCGCTGAGACCAGCACTCCCTTAGGAGGCTGCTACAACCTCATGCTCTCGCGAGTCGAGGCCGACTACATCGCCAAGATGGACGACGACGACCTCTACGGCGATCACTATCTCTTCGAGTCCCTCGCTGCGGCCGACTACGCCCGTGCCGAGGTCGTGGGCAAGCACGCCCACTACCTGCACCTGACGGGCCCGGACCTGACGGTGCTGCGCTTCGCCGACTGGGAGCACCGCTATACGACTTTCGTCTCCGGGCCGACCCTGGTGGCTCGGGCGGACCTGGCGCGCGAGGTCACTTTTCCCGAGACAACCACCGGGGAGGACACCGGTTTCCTTAATGACTGCACACGTGCCGGGGTCCGTATCTATTCGGCCTCCCGATTCGGGTTCGTCCAGCGGCGAGGGACGACTTTCGGACACACCTGGGACATCTCCAACGCGGAGGTGCTGGCTACGTCCACCATTAGTCATTGGGGACCACCCCACGAAATGGAGATGCCCACCTCATGAACGCCCGCAGTACCGAGACCTTGCACGTCATCATCATCGGTTCCGCAGGTGGTCAGGACACACTCGACTCTCTTGACCAGGACTCGCCTGAAGGCGGGATCGTCCCCATCGGCTGCCCCGATCCGGCGGGCCTGGGCCAGGTTCTGCGCCCCCTGGCCGCAGGGACCCGAGTCCTGCTCCTCAAGGCGGGAGACAGGGTCGAGCCGGGCTATGTCACCTCATTGGCCCAGCCCGGCACTGGCAACGCCGTCGTCCTCACACCGACCGTGACCATCCGCCCCGACGGCACCCGCGACGAGCGGCTGCAGTGGCGCTTCAATCACGGCAGCCGCACCGCTGACCTGACCGTCGAGCCCCACATCTTCCCGGACACCGTCAGCGGAGCGGTGCTCACCATCCCCCGCCACGGCCTGCAGGACTGGGACGGATCGGGAGCCCTCCACGGCGTGGACGACGCCGTCGGCGCTGAGGCCACCGCCGCTGATGACGAGAACACCGCCCTGAGCGGGCTCATCGCCCACATCGTGGCCACCGGCAACCGGCTGGGTCTCCACGACGGCCCGGCCGTCATCCGCCGCGCTCCCAAGCCTCCTGGACCCTGGGGAAGGATCGACCACTACCGCCACCTGCTGGGCACGGTGCTGCCGACGTGGCTGCAGGTCGGAAGCCCCCCACCGGCCTGGGTCCACCAGCTCATCATCCACCGCCTCATCCAGGTCACCGACGCCGATCGCGGACTGCGCTACCCCTCGGCGGGGCTCACGGCCGCCGAGCGCGCTGAGGTGGCCCAGCTTCTGCGCGCCGTCACCCAACGCGTCCCCGTTTCCCAGATCGAGGCGTACTGTTCCACGCCGCTGGCCGTGGGCCGTCGTACCGCCCTGGTCGCCATGGCCGCCGGCCCCATGCCGGCCCCGATCCTGCCCTCGGGGCGCAGGTTCCGCAGCGACCAGAAAGCCACCTACTTCTACACCGGTGACATGCCCCAGGAGCAGTGGAAGGTGGATGGCGCCTGGGCCCAGCCGACCAGTGCCAAGACGGTCGATCACCGCTACTTCGACGACGTGGTCCTCCACGAGCGCATCGTCTGGCTGCCCAAGGGCCAGATCACCGCCGTCATCAACGCCCGGGAGCTTCTCGTGGCCCCCTACCGGGGCAACCCCAGGCCGCCTCAGACGCCTCCGGGTCGAGGCCGCCCGCGAGCAGCGTCATCCGGGCTGCGCCGGCGCCTGGCCCGGCTCCTGCGTCACAGCCAGGCGCAGGAGAACCAGCGGGCCGGCGGCACCTCACCGGTCCCGCAGGCTTCTTCCGCAGCCGCCTCCGCGACCTCTTCGGCGCCCACCCCGTACACCGCCTCATCCCCCTCCGACTGGCCCCGCACCTGGCTCTACATGGACCGTCACGACAGCGCCGGCGACAACGCCGAGCCGCTGTACCGCCATGCCCGCACCCACGCTCCCAGCGTCCGGCACATCTTCGTCATCGAACGCAGCTGCCCGGACTGGGAACGCCTCGCGCAGGACGGCTTCGTCCTGCTGGACCCGACCGGCCCCGGATTCGACGCCGCCTGGAGCGGTGCCGAGACCATCCTGCTGTCCGACATCGGCGACCCGCTCATCGCAGGCCGCCTCACCGGTGCGGGCGTCGGCCCCGACCAGCGCCTCATCTTCCTCCAGCACGGCGTGACCATGCGCGACATGTGGCGCTGGTTCAACGGCGTCCGCATGGACGTCGTCGTGTGCGCCACCGCAGCCGAGCAGGCCGGGCTGACGGCCGACCACACCTCCTACACCCTCACCGACCGAGAGGTCTGGCGCACCGGCTTCCCCCGCCACGACCACCTCCACAGCCTGCTGGGACGCGAACGCGACAGCATTCTGTTGGCCCCCACCTGGGATCCGGAGGTCTCACGCGCCCTGGAGGGCGACCCCGACGCCGTCGGGCTCCTCAGCACGCTCTACCGGCCCTGGCTCGAGCTGGCCGCGGGCCTGACCCAGGACGGTCACCGCACCGTCCTGTTCGCCCATCCCAAGCTGGTGCTGCACGCACCCGAGTGGTTCAGGGCCCTGGGCGTGCCCGCCGTCACCGGCCGCGACCTGCCCGAGACCCTGGTCCGCTCCTGGGCGGTCGTCTCTGACCGCTCATCCGTCCTCGACGAGGGCATGGTCGCCGGCTGCGTCGGCATCGTCTGGGACCCCCGAGCACGGCCGGACACGGATCGCTATCGCGTCCGTCACGAGGCCATCGGAGCCATCGGCGTCGACACCTCCGCACAGGTGCATCAGGCGGTGGAGGACGTCGTCGCCGGCCGGCTCACCGCCCCCGAGGACCTCATCCTGCTCGACGCCGGAGCCTGCGCCCGCCTGACTGCGCTGCTCCGACGCGACGTGATCTGATGCGATCCCCGGTGCCGGGGACCCCGCCGATGCGCCGCCGCACGCCCCTGGTCAGCCTCATCGTCCCCGTCTACGGGGTGGCCCCTTACCTGCCCCGCTTCCTGAGCTCGCTCGACGCCCAGGACCACCCGCACGACCGTCTCCAGGTCGTGCTCGTCCTGGATGGGGCCTGCGACGACTCACCGCAGGTCTGCCGGAGCTGGGCGAGGCGAACCGCCCTCGACGTCGAGGTCGTCGAGACGGACAACGGTGGACAGGGCCGCGCCCGAAACCTCGGGATGGGACGGGCCCAAGGGCAGTGGATCGGCTTCCCCGATCCCGATGACTGGCTCGCCCCCGACTTCCTCACCCGGCTCCTGGCCGCCAGGCGCCGCGGCGACGTCCTCCTGGCCGGGCGCACCCTCATCCACCAGGGCGGCGCTGAGATCCCCCACCCCCTCGACTTCCGCTTCCAGCTCGGGACGGCTCGGGCCGACGCCGCCCAGCAGCCGCAGGCCATCCAGCTCTCCGTCCACGAGTGCCTCATCCGGGCCGACCGGGCGCTCGCGGCCCGGTTCCCCGAGGACCGCGAGGCACCCACCTTCGAGGACGCGCTCTACCTGGGACGCATCCGAAGCCGCTGGGGCCGGATCGTCTACGTGCCCGAGGCCGTCTACCACTATGACAAGCGGATCTCAGGGGACTCCGCGGTCCAGACCGCCTGGTCGAGGCCGGGCCGCTACGTCGCTCAGATGCGCACGCGCTACCATGCCCTTCTCGATGCCGCCGGTGGCGCCCCCTGGGCCCAGCAGACGATCCTGTACGACCTGGGCTGGTACTTCGGGGTCGTCGACGCCGGCCGGATGCCCTCCGAGCCACCGGGGCTGGGGCAGGAGCACGCGGCCGAGATGCGCGGGCTGGCGCAGCGCCTCGACTCCGAGCAGATCCTCCGCAGCCCCTGGGGGAACCTCGGAGCCCGGGACCGGGCCCGCCTCCTGCTGTGGAAAGACCGGCCCGAGGTGGCGGTCGTGCGCGACGGCGAAGTCACCGAGCTGTGTACCGCCGAGCCTGCCGGCCGGCAGGCGGAGCCCCTGGGCTACGCCGGGACCGACGTCGGCTGGGTCCTCACCGGGGTCGAGGCGGCGCAGTGCTACTCCGGCACAGACGTCCCCCGCATCCCCCTGTGGCCCCGCCGGCCACGGCTGGCTGAGCCTGGCCCGGCCAGGACGGTGCGCCTTCGCAGGCTGCTGCGGCGTCGTCGCTGAAGCGGGCCGGTCCCAACCGGCCCGACGCCGCCTGCTGCACGCGGCGCGGCTCAGAGCGCCGGGGCGAGGCTGCGCGGTGCCAGGGCGATCTCCAGCTCGTCGGCAACCCATGAGTACAAGGAGGCGGCGTAGTGGAAGGGGGCGGCCCCCCAGCGGTGCGCGTCGTCGGCCACCACGAGCTCATCGGGCACCTGCAGGATCCGCAGGTCGGTCTCCTGGTAGACGAGGTCGATGTAGCGGGTCATGACCCAGTTGGCCTCCATGGCCGTCTGCCCCCAGCTCGGGACGGTTGACATCCCCGAGGTGGTCCGCGTCGCCCAGGGAACGTTGATGAGGATCGTCCGCCTCGCCAGGTCGAGCCGCTCCAGGAGGGCGTGGAAACGCAGCAGGGCGGGGCGCCACAGGTGCAGGTGCTCGGGCGTCCCCAGCTCGAGGAACCTGGCGGGAAGCCCCTCGTAGAGGCCGGCCGTCAGCGCCTCGGTCGAACGCGTCAGGAAGGCCCCGGGGGAGGTCTCCAGGACTCCGAGCCGCTCGTCGGTCAGGTCCCACAGCAGGAGGTCGGTGTATGAGGCGACGGCCGTCAGCTGCGCCTCCAGGTTGCCCACCATGTCGGACAGGAAGGACCGGCGGGCGAAGGACGATCTGAGCAGGGACAGATCGAGGTCCCCCACGTCGGCCGGGCGCCCCGCGCTGATGAGGGACTGACGGGCGATGTAACGCTCCACGCTCCAGCCCCGCTGCTCCATCTCACTGGCCACGTCCCTGGCCACGCAAGAGCCGTAAACCGTGATTCGTCCTGCTGTCATCGTGCTTTCCTCACTGTGCATGGTCATACTCCTCGAGCGTGTCGGTAGGGCAGTGTGCGGCTCTCCGAGCGTTGGATCCGCACCTCCGCCGGTTTCCACTTCTCCCGGCACTCGGCCAGGATCGTGGCGGCCTTGTCCGGCTTGTTCTTGGCGATGTTCCAGGACCACCAGCGGTAGTCGTGGGCGATCTGGGGCCCCGGGCCATCACCGATGAGCTCGCCATCCATGAGCCACAGCGCCCGGGTGCACATCTCCTCGATGACCTGTGCGGCATGGTTGACGATGAACACCGTCCCGGCGGCGCACCGCAGCTCGGTCATCTTGTTCTCGCTGCGCTCCTTGAACGCGGCGTCACCGGTGGACAGGGCCTCGTCGATGAGGAGGATGTCCGGGTTCGCCGCGGCGGCGATCGCGAACCGCAGACGCGAGGACATTCCCGAGGAATAAGTCTTCATCGGGCGGAAAATGGCCTTCCCGATCCCGGCCAGCTCAATGACCTGCGGAATGATCGCCTCGATCTGCTGGGGAGTCAGCCCCATGGCCAGGCATCCCAGGCGCACATTGCGCTCGCCGGACAGCTCGGGGACGAGGGCCGCATTGACTCCCAGGAGCACCGGGGTGGAACGGGCGCTCACCGTTCCCGAGGTCGGCGTCTCCAAGCCGCCCATGACGCGAAGCAGTGTGGACTTCCCAGCGCCGTTGCGACCCAGGATCCCGATCGACTCCCCGGCGCGCGCCACGAAGGAGATCCCCTTGAGGGCCTCGACCCTCACGTTGGGCCTGTGTCCCGTCAGCCCCAGGACGATCTTCCGCGCCACGGAGGCGGCGCGCAGCTCCTCGACGTCCGTGGAGGGCGCCCGGTAGCTCACCCGAATGTCGTCGACGACGACGGTGGCGGTGCCGATGCCGGCCTCGTGACTGTCTGCCGCGGTCATGACTGCGGCAGACGAGTCGCCATCGGGTGTCATCGTGACGATGGGGGAGGGCGTCGTCGTATCCTCCGGCTCGCCGGCCTGAAGGGTCGCAGACTCGTTCCTCAGTCCGGTCTCAGCGTTCGACACCGTAGGCCTCCTCCTTCTCCCAGAAGAACACGAAGGAGACGGTGGTCAGCCCCAGTGACCAGGCACCGAGGATGAGCCACATGCGCATCTGCGGGACGCGCTGGTACAGGATCGCGTCCCGATACATCGTGATGATGAGGTATCCGGGGTTGAGGTCCATGGCCCGCAGCATCAGCGGGTGATTGATGAACCGTTCGTAGGAGAAGAAGACACCTGAGGCGTAGAACCAGAACTGAGTCAGGAAGGGCCAGATGTTCCGCATGTCCGGGACCGTCGTCGTGATACGGGAGGCCGCCAGCGTCAGCCCCAGGCTCAGAAGCACCTGAAGAGCCAGGACCGGGACGATGAGGACCCAGTGCCAGCTCGGCCAGGTGTGAGGGGGAAGGACCACCACGAGAACGAGGAGCGCGATCATCGGCGGGACCAGGTCGATTGCGCAGCGAATCGTGTACGACGCGGGCAGGGCGGCCCGAGGGAAGGAGAAGCCCCGAATGAGGTTCCTCCCGGCGACGATCACCTGGCTGCCGCCGGTGACCGCCCGCTGCAGCGGCGGGAAGAACGTGACGCCGATGACGAGGTAGCCGATGAAGTTGTCAATGCCGCGGCTCGTCTGCAGGAGCAGCCCGAAGACGAGGAAGTAGACGATCGCGTCGAGCATCGGCTTGGCGATGAGCCAGGCGTTCCCCAGAAAGGTGCCCCGTTGAGAGCCCAGGGCCTTGGCCCGGGCGTCGGCCCAGATGAAGTGCCGGCGCTGCCAGAGCTGGCGGATGTAGGCCACCAGCGGCGGGCGCCGTCCCACCGGGTAGAGCTCGCTGAGCTCGACGACGCTGACACTGACCTGCGAGCTTTGCCCCCAGAACGGCTGCCCATCGGGCCACGGGGTCCAGGACGCCCTACTCATACCAGCTCCTTGTAGATCTCGGCTTGACGGACTGCGTTGCCGCTCCAGGTGGGCAGCGTCTGATGTGTTGGGGGCAGGAGCTCTCCAGCGGCCAGTCGGGTCAGCACGTGGCTGAGCGCCTCCACGTCGCCGGCCGGGAAGGACCGATTTGCTGATAGGGCGGTGATCTCGTTGAGCGCGGGAAGGTCGGAGGCCACCACCGGCCGGCCCAGCGCCATCGCCGTCATCGGCTTGAGCGGTGTCACCAGCCGGCACACCGGTGTATCCAGCCTCGGCACGCAGAAGACGTCCAGGGCCTGGTACCAGTCCAGGGCCTTGGCGCGCTCCACCCGTCCGGGAAGGACACACGCCGAGGTCTCCAGCCCCAGCTCTCCAGCCAGGGCCACCAGCCCGGGACGGCTGACCCCGTCACCCACGACGGCGCACCGCAGGTCGACCCCCCGGGCGCGGCAGAGTGCCACGGCCCGCATGAGCACGTCGAAGCCCT
Organism: Actinomyces sp. HMSC075C01; assembly: GCF_001812965.1. Lineage (NCBI taxonomy): Bacteria > Bacillati > Actinomycetota > Actinomycetes > Actinomycetales > Actinomycetaceae > Actinomyces > Actinomyces sp. HMSC075C01. Next base: position 33,839 of record NZ_KV811020.1, on the reverse strand, counting down.
CGTAGCCCACCAGGGAGGAGACGCTGCCCACCCACAGGCCGTCGCGGGGCAGTCCCAGCCGTTGGCGGGCATCTGCCGGCGAGTACCTGGTGGCCTTAAGGGCCTCCTGGTCCACGGCGTTGGGAACGACCGTGATCCGGCTGGGCTCGACCCCCCGGACCGCGAGGTCCTCGGCCTGGACCCTTGACAGGACGACGACGGCGTCGGCCCGCCTGGCCATCTCTGCCTCCTTGGCCCGTAGCAGCGCGAAGCGCTCAGAGCCCAGTGACTCGGCCTGCTGACTCACCGGCCTGGAGGCCACCCAGGTGCACTCCAGCACCCCTCGCATCTCGTAGACCCAGGGCAGGCCGTAGGAGCGCGCCACCGCCTGGGTGACCAGGGCGTTGACGTAGTTGGTGGTCGTGTGCAGCACGTGGGGGCGGAACGCCTCCACCTCCCGCGCCAGCAGACGGCTCATCTGAGCCAGCCGGGCTATCGGTGCGGCCTGGGTGCGTGCGGGCAGAAGCCGCCGGTAGGTGACTGCGTCGACGACGTCGGTGGCCTGAGCGGCGGGCCTGCCGATGATGACGGGGTAGCCGATGCGGGTCACCGCCCGCACGTCGATGCCGGCGTCGCACTGCGCCTGAAGGAGTGCGTGCGAACGCACGGTGTAGCCGGACTGAGTGTGGGGCAGGGAGCTGGTCAGCAGGTGAAGGACTCGCAGCGGCTCACCGGGGTCAGGAGCGGTCCAGCCCGGTGAGGGGGACAAGCGGGGCAGGTGGAAGCCCTGGCTCATCATGGCGAGCTGGGAACGCAGACGGGCCCACAGCGCCCCGGAGCCGGGCGTTGCCTCCAACGTGCTGAGCGCGGCGCTCAGGTGTCCCCGGGACCACAGGTCCCGCGCGCGCACCGCGGGGCTCAGGCCCTCGGCCCCAAGATGCCTGCGCTCGGCGGAACCGAGGTGGATCGCCATCTCGGCGGCGAGCCGGCGGCCGAGGGCAGATCGCGGCACCGCCCGGCTCAGCGCGTCACTAGCCGAGTCCGGTCGGTCGGCGATGAACGCCGACAGCGCCCGGCGCAGCTCATGCTCGCCCGCGCCGATGCCGAGAGCCCGAGCGCTGCGGCCGCGCCAGGGCTCAGAGAGCCGACGCGCCCCCTGCAGGGCCAGGAGCACCGGGTCCTCGACCAGCTGCCGGGTGGCGGAGGTACTCAGCAGTGCCAGGTTCCTCAGGATCTGGAGGTCAGCCACCGGCCACCTGCCTCAGGAGGGACTCATAGCGGTCGGTCATGGCCTCGGCGTCGGCGTGGACCGCCAGCCAGCGCCGTCCACCCGCCACGTCCAGACGGCTGCGGTCGGCAGCCAGGGCGCCCCACAGGGACGCCAGGGCCTGCGGGTCCTGCGGGGCGGTGACGTCACCGCAGCCGGCGTCCTCCACAATGCGCCGGGCCTCCCCGTCCACCGAGGCGCACACGTGCACTCCGGCGGACATGATCTCGTAGAGCTTGGACGGGACCGTCACACACATGGCCGGCCAGTTCTGCAGGCTCACCAGCGCCGTATCGGCCCAGGCGTAGTGCTGAGCCACCTCGCTCCAGGGCACAGGGGGGAGGATCTCCACGGGGGCCCCGAGCCTGCGGGCCAGGGCCGCCACCTCCTGGAGCTGAGCCCCGTCGCCGACGATCCGCAGCACCACCGGGGTGCCGTTGCGCTGAGCGATGTGCGCGGCCCTCACCGCGAAGCCCAGTCCCTGAGCGCGCCCCACTGTCCCCAGGTACAGCACGTGCAGGGTGCCGTCCCAGCGGCGTCGGTCGGCACCCGTGCGGCCTGTCTGCACCGCTGCGCCGGTGTTGCGCACCGTCACCACGCGGCGTATCCCGCGGGAGCGCAGGACCTGGGCGAAGGAGTCCGTCGTCGTCACCACGGCCGTGGCCTCCCGCTCCAAACGGGTGATGAGCGGCGGTAGGAGGCAACGCGCACCCCGACCGACGACGTGAAGCCGACGGGCTCGGCGGGCCTGCGTGATGGCCGATGGGCAGGTGGCCGGCTCGGACCACTGCGCGGCTGACAGGAGCAGATCCGGCCAGGCGTCGCGCAGCTCCACCACGACCGGACGGTGCAGGACCCTGCCGACGGCGAGCGCAGCCGGGAGGGTGGGGAGCCCAGGAACCGAGCCGAGGATGACGTCGGGACGGTTGGCTCCCCGGAAGCGCCCCACCCCCAGGCGCACGGAGTCGGCCGCCGCGACCATCTGATCGACGCCTCGTCCGCACACGCCGCTGCTGTAGGGGCGGAAGATCGTGCGATGCACCATCGCTCCGGTGACGTCCCGCCTGATCGAACCAGCCACGTGGGCCGCGCCGCCTGGCAGGAGATGTCCTCCTGGGTAGTGGGGGGCCGGAGCCAGCACCGCCAGCTCGTGGCCCCGTGAGATCAGCGCCTCGGCCAGCCGGTTCCAGCGGCGTTGAGGAGCACCGACCTCCGGAGCCCAGTAGTGTGTGAGCAGAAGGATGCGCATGTCCTCACCTCGCCCGTCGAAGGGTGGGGAAGGGGTCGGGCGCTCCGACGATGGAGGGCATCCGCAGGTAGAGGATCAGGACTGCTGCCATGGCGACCTGGGACATCCAGAGCCGGCTGCCGGTCAGGAGGCTGCCCGCCGCCAGAGCGGAGCACGAGGCCGCGGCCAGGGTCACCAGGAGAGCCGATGCCCAGTGCGGCCATCCGGCGCACACCAGGCGCTGGTAGACATGAAGCCGGTGCGACTCGTACCAGCACTGACCTGCTCTCATCCGCATCCACAGGGTGTAGCCGGTATCCGCCAGAAGCACGAGGACGGGGGCGAGCGCCGCCTCCACGGCCACACCCCGGGCGAGGCAGGCCGTGACGGCGAAGGCCCAGGCGCCGCCCAGAGCGTAGGAACCGGAGTCACCCAGGAACACCTTGGCGCGAGGCGTGTTGAATGGCAGGAATCCGAGGCAGGCTCCGGCCACCGAGACCATGACGAGTCCCAGCCCGGGAACCGGGGCGACGATCGCCACCTGGACATACCACAGGGAGGTCATCAGGGCGTGGCTGCAGGCCAGGCCATTGGCGCCGTCCATGAAGTTCGTGGCGTTGACCAGTGCGGCTGTGCCCACGCAGATCGCCGGGGTCCACCACAGTGAGACCTCGAAGGCGCTGTGCGCTACCAGCCCGAGCCCTGCGCCCAGGGCGAGCTGGAGAACCAAGCGAGTCCTGACGGACACTGAGAACAGGTCCTCGCTCAGTCCGAGCAGCGCGAAGGCGAGCACGGTCGCCAGCCCCATGAGTGCGACGTCGAGTCCGGTCATCGCGTGGACCGCGCCTCGTTGGTGCACCGCAGCGAGGACGGCCGTCCAGGTGGCCAGCGAGGCGGACAGGACGATGGCGAGTCCACCACCGCGGGGAACAGGAAGCCGGTGGAGGGATCTGTCCCCGGGGACGTCAATGGCGCGGGCTCTCCTCAGAAGCGGGATCACGGCCGCGGTCAAGGAGGCGCTGACAGCTGCCGTCACGGCGAGCCCGCTCAGGAGCAGGGTGGTCATGAGGCCGCCTCCAGGGGCCGCCGTGCGTGAGCCCGCCATCTGAGTCGGAGCCGCCACTGATCCGTCACCGCGACGGCCGACCCGGCCAGGCTGGCGGTCCACGGAAGGAGATGAACCTTCGTCGCGAGGTCGAGGAAGCAGGAACCCAGTGCGAACCCGGCCCCCGCCACGATGACGAACGGCATGACCCGCGTGGAGGCCCACGGCCAGTAGTGCCAGGTCACACACCAGGCGGTCATCTGAATGAGCGCGGCGGCCACGACCCCTATCAGGAGCAGGCGCGGATAAAGAATTCGATGCGTTGATAAGAGCGTCCTGATAAGGGTCGCCAGGAAGAGCCATAGTGCCCAGGAGGCGATGTCCCGACTCACCGCTGAGAAATCGGACGGGAGGCCGGGCGCTGAAGCCGCCATGGAGGGGACGCTTGAGGTGGTACGGGAGGGGGTGGCAAGGGGGCGGGCAGGAGCTACTGCGACCACTGGTGACCTCCGGTCTTCTGGGGCGGGAAAGGCCTGGGGGTGGCCTTCTTTACTAGCTTTCTTATAACGGTAGTTGTGTCGCAGAGTTGGAAAAGCGACAGTGGTCATGATTGGCTTGTCTGCAATCAGACTGTGATGTTCGGGGCTTATCGTGACGGCGCCGAAACCGCTCGTAATCGTTGTGATATCACGGAATACCCGGGTTCTGTCACATGATGGCCTCAGCTTGTAGCGGCCCGGTGCGAGGAGTGGGTCGGCGGTTTCGCACATTCATTGGGTTAAGTGATAGTGGGTGACGGCCGACATAGTTGAAAGCCTGCTTCAGAGGGATAACAAGGGAATTTTGGGGGGTGTCTCGTGCCTAGACTTAGTGGCGAGCGCGTTCAACCGCCATACGCGCAACCAACGACAATGCCATCGATTCTTGTGTGATTCATACAAAAACGATGGACCAACCCGCGAGGACAATCCTAATGAAACGCATCATCACCTACGGCTCCTTCGATCTGCTCCACTACGGGCACATCGAGCTGCTGCGCCGGGCCAAGGCTATGGGTGACTATCTCATCGTCGCTCTATCGACCGATGAGTTCAGCGCCTCCAAGGGGAAGCGCTCCTACTTCTCCTATGAGCAGCGCAAGGCGATGCTTGAGGCCATTCGCTATGTCGACATGGTCGTTCCCGAGCAGACCTGGAGCCAGAAGAGCCAGGACGTCGACGAGTACGGCATCGATGTCTTCGTCATCGGCGACGACTGGATCGGCACCTTCGACGAGCAGCTCGAAGGTCGCTGCGAGATCGCCTACCTCCCGCGGACCCCGGAGATCGGCTCCGTTCAGGGACGGCCGTGCCGCGAGAGTCGGGAGGACGCCCAGGAGGCTCTTGTGCGGTGAGCGCCCCTCAGACGTGACGATTGTGTCCGGGGCCGAAGTAGACGTCGTCGAGCGTGACAGTCTGCAGGGAGCGCTGACGCAGGATATCGATGATCTGACCGTAGACCTGAGTGACGGTGGGGAAGTTCGCGTGACCGATGACGATGTGCTGCGCGAGCAGCCACTTCTGCGCCTCCCCGAGAAGGACCTCCGGCGTGAGCAGGCCGGAGTCTCCGAAGGAGCCGTACCACATGGTCGTGGTCGTGTAGCCGACCTTGGCGCAGACCGAGTCGGTGTAGGAGCTGCGGCCGCCGTAGGGCGGTCGGATGAAGGGGGCGCCCGTGACGCCGTAGGTGTTGCGCAGCAGGTTCTCGCACTGGGTGAGCTCCTCGATGATCCCGCCCTCCGACAGCGTCGTCAGGTCGGGGTGCGTCCAGGTGTGGTTCGCCAGCTGAACCTGCCCGGATTCCACCAGGGGCCTCATCTTGTCCCGGTTGTCGGTCCAGCTCGGATAGCTGCCGGTGACGAAGAAGGTCAGGCGGACTCCTGAGTCCTTGGCGAAGTCCAGGTAGGCGTCCACGACAGAGGAGTCGACGCCGTCGTCGATGGTGATGGCCACGACGTTGCCGACGTTGTCCGGCAGGCCGGTGATGGGTGAGTCCGCCGGACTGGGGGCGGGCAGTGGTGGAGGGCCGTCCTGAAGGTGGAGCGGGCTGAGGGAGGGGATCGGTGAGGGCGTGGGCGAGGGGGATGGTGAGGCCAGGGGTGAGCCCTGCGCCGGGGGTGAGGCCGGTGAGGCGGAATGGGCTGCCTGCTGTGCGGTGTTGCAGGCGCTGAGGCAGCCTGCGGTTCCGGCGGCCAGGGCGAGCAGGAAGTCGCGGCGTTGCATGGGAGGGACTTTCTCGAAGGTGGGTTGTCAGGGCACCGAGCACCTGCTCCGCCGGCCGAGGCGGTGCAGTCAGGGAGCTGCATGTTGATCGGGGCGCAGTGGAAAGGCTGGAGCCTTCGCTGTCAGCAGCATGCCTGCGCCACGAGGTGGCAGCGTCATTTGCTGCCGAGGAGGGAGAGGGGAGGACGGGATGATCCGCCATCAGTGGGGTGGCTGACGGGGTTTGAACCCGCGACCTCCTGGACCACAACCAGGCGCTCTGCCGACTGAGCTACAGCCACCATGTACGGCATCACCGCAACGAATCGGTACTGTATCCGCTCCTCTCCCCGCACACCAAACTGGACTCGGTGCACTACGTCACGTCCGGCAGGTGCGCAGAGGGCGCCGTCGCCCCGCTCACCTGGTGGGTGTGCGCAGGATCCGCTCAGCCGCGTCCTTGCACTCCTGGGAGCTCGGGCCCTCCCCGTCGGGGAACAGGACCTCGCGGTAGTAGCGCAGCTCGTCGATGGACTCCAGGATGTCTGCCAGCGCACGGTGCCCGCCGACCTTCTTCGGCGCGTGGAAGAAGGTCCTGGGGTACCAGCGCTTAGCCAGCTCCTTGAGGGAGGAGACGTCCACGATCCGGTAGTGGAGGTGCTCGATGAGCTCGGGCATGTCGCGGGCCAGGAACGCCTTGTCCGTGCCCACGGAGTTGCCCGCGAGCTGGGCGGTACGCGGCTCGGGCACCAGGGAGGTCACATAGTCCAGGACCGTGGTGCGGGCGGTCTCCATGGTCACTCCGTCCTCCAGGGCGGTCAGGAGGCCCGAGGAGGTGTGCATGGTGCGCACGTAGTCATCCATCTGCTCCAACGCGGCGGCAGGAGGCTTGATGAGCACATCGATTCCCTCCGCCAGGGGCTTGAGCTCATAGTCGGTGACGACGACGGCGACCTCGATGAGCGCGTCGGCGCTCAGGTCCAGGCCCGTCATCTCACAGTCGATCCACACCAGCGGGTCAGAGGTTGTCATCTGCTTGCTCACGGGAGCCACTGTAGTCATCTCGGCGAGCTTCAGGCCCCTGGACCCTCCCATGGGAGTGGTGAGATTCGAGGCGCGATGGGCGCTCATGTCCTGGCGGAGCGGTCCGGTGGTACGAAGATCGCGATAAGGTCTCCATGAAGTCTGGCCGCCCTTGAGCAACACGGAGCACTGATGTCCCACAGCCCCGATCCCCGTCACCTCGGAAGCTCCTACATCATGGAGACCCGGATCGGTGCAGGTGCCCAGGGAGAGGTCTGGCGCGGTCGGCGTACCGACTCCCGTGAGACCCTGGCCTTCAAGGTTCTGCGTGCGGATCTGGTGGAGAATCCCGACGTCGTGGAGCGCTTCATCAAGGAGCGCTCCACTCTGCTGCGGGTGCGCAGCCCCTATGTCGTCGCCATTCGTGACGTCGTCATCGAGGGGTCCACCTTCGCGATCGTCATGGACTATGTCAACGGCGGTGACCTGCGAGATCTGCTGAGGGTGCACGGCTGCCTGCCGCCTGCGCAGGTGGCGTCCCTGGGGACGCGTATCGCTCAGGGACTGTCCTCGGTCCATCAGGCCGGTGTGATCCACCGGGACATCAAACCCGCCAACGTCCTGCTCAGTTCCCGTCTCAGCCGGGGCGGCGACCCGGCTGAGACGGTCGTCGTTGGTGTCGCGCCGGGAGGGGAGGTGCCCGAGACTGTTGTGCCCCGACTGGCGGACTTCGGGGTGGCGCGCATCTGCGACACCTTCTCCGCCTCCCACATCACGGGGGCCATCGGTACACCGCTGTACATGGCGCCGGAGATCCTGTCGCTGCAGGCCCCGACCTCTGCCGCCGACATCTACTCACTGGGCATCATGCTCTACGAGATGGTGTGCGGGACGACGCCGTTCGTGGGGGAACCCGCCCAGCTGCTCAGCCAGCACGCCCGACGTGACGCGGGCCGGCCCCAAGGAGTGCCCGACCCGCTGTGGGAGCTCATCGCCTCGATGATCTCCAAGCAGCCCGGCACGCGTCCTTCCATTGAGGACGTCGCCCAGCATCTGGACGTCATGCAGTCCACTCTGGCCGGTCTGCCGGCCGCACCGCGACTCGCCTCGCCCCCGCAGTCAACGGCCTCGCTCGTTCCCTATGACTGGGATGCCCTGCCTCCTGCGGCTCCTGCGCCGCCGGCGACGCTGCCGAGTCCCTCGGCGATCTCGGCCACGATGCCCTTCGCCCCGGATGCGCCGACCCTGGTGGGCGGGCAGCAGTACGTCCCCAGCCTCGGACAGGCTCCTGTCAGCCCGGGAACGGTGGGGACCGCCGGCTTCGCGGTTCCTGAGATGTCGACCAGCCCCGGTGTCTCCAGCCCCTCTGCGCCCGCTTTCTACAGTCAACAGGGCCCGCAGTACCCGGAGGCTGCGACGGGTGGACCGCAGACCGGCGCGCGTCGGCGGTGGTGGCGGCGCCGGTGGGTGGCTGCGGCTGCCGTGGTCACCGTCCTGGCAGTAGTGGGGGCGAGCGCGGCCTGGTGGTACTTCTTCTCCGGAGCGGAGACCGGCAAAAGGTGGGCGGCGGACCTGCCTGCCGGCAATGGTGTCCGGGAGGAGCTGCGCTACTCGGATGTCTCCGACCCCGTCATGTCCGCAGACGGGACCACGATGGCCTTCTGGCACGACAGCAAGACGCGCCTGGTGGATCTCACGAAGAGCGCGACGACGCCGGTGTGGAGCGGTGAGTGCGACAAGACCCGCCCCTGGGTCGGTGGCTCGATGCTCTGCACCAAGTCCAGTGACGAGTCCACGGTGATCGGGGCTGCGGGCAAGACCTCCAAGGTGCCTTTCTCCAAGGACTCCTTCTACATCGGCGCGACGCCGGAGCTTGGCATGGTCTCCGACAAGGGGGAGGGTTTCGACGGAGGCCCCATGAGGGCGTACGACGCGTCCGGCAAGGAGAAGTGGCGGATTTCCGGCGAGTACAAGGGAGGCCGGGTCGCTAACGGCTTCATCCTCACTTACGAGATCAAGTCGCGACAGTTCCAGGTGCTGTCGGCCAAGACCGGCGAGGTCCTCGTCTCGGAGCACGGCGAGCAGCCGGACTCGGACTTCGATGAGGACACTCGATTCCCCGGTGGATTCAACATCGAGTCCGGGCCGCAGGCCTTCTCCCGAGTGACGTCCTCGGGCGCCACCATCTACAAGGCCAACGGCAGCGAGGCATCAACCGTCTCGGGGAAGTTCTCGGAGAAGCACTGGTGGGCCGCGTCAGCGCCACTGGATGCCTCGTCACTGAAAGACGCCTACTCCTCCTTGGCGAAGGCATCGTCCTCGACCACCCCGGTCATCGGTTCCGACGGCACGGTCAACGTCGTCGTCGACGCCAGTGCTTGCACGGCCAAGGTCGGCAGCAAGCAGCTCGCGCTGCCCGAGTTCTCGCGTTCCGATGGTTGTCACATCAGATCCATTGGGCTGCTCCGTGACGGACAGGTGCTGATGGAGGTCGGGAAGTACAGCATCTTGGGGAGTGATCCGGGGAACCTGGTCGTCGCCGTGTCCCCGGATACGGGCAAGGTCGGCTGGAAGACCCCCGGCGCCTACGGTGGCACCGTTGTTCCCGCCAAGGGCCAGAGCGACGCCCGTCTCCTGGTCGTACAGGGCTCCTCTTTCAACTTTGACCTGGTGGTCTCCCGCATCACCAGCAAGTAGGAGCACCTGCGATACACGGCCGATACATGAGCGCCGGGGTGCCGACCACAGAACTGGTCGGCACCCCGGCGCTCATGTCGGGAGGGCTTGAGAAGGGGATCAGCGACGCCCGCGGCGGGCCAGGGCGACGTAGCACACCACCATGCAGGCCAGGCCGATGGCTGAGAGCATGCCGTAGTCCGTCAGCCACTGCGCGGTCTCGTGCTTCCACAGCGCGTCGTCACGGTTGGGCAGGATGGTGAGCATCTCCAACGTGGAGGAGGCCATGGCGTAACCCCATCGCGATGGCATGAACCAGGCGAGCTGCTCGAAGACCGCCCGTCCCGCGATCGGGATGATGCCGCCGGACAGGACCAGCTGGGCCATGATGGAGACCACCAGGACCGGCATGACCTGCTCGGAGGAGGAGACCATCGCGGAGACGGCCAGCCCCAGGAGCCCGGAGACGAAGGCGACGGCCCAGCAGCAGAAGGCCAGCTCCAGCCCCGGCCACCCCTCCAAGATGACGGCGTCGGTGGGGCCCTTGTTGAGGGCCAGGGCGATGCCCACCATCAGTGCGGTCTGAATGGTGGTGATGAGCGCCAGGATGGTCGCCTTGGAGAACAGGTAGGCGCCGGATCTCAGACCGACGGCCTTCTCCCGCAGGAAGACGTCCCGCTCCCCGATGAGATCGCGGATGGTCGCCGACATCCCGGAGAACGCCGCCCCGGTGATGAGAATGACCAGCAGCTGCAGGGCCTGGCTGGAGTACTTGATGATCGGGGGAGTGGGGTTTTCCGGCGTCGGGGGAGTGGGCTCCGGGTAGTGGGGGACCGCGAAGCCGTCGCTGCCCTCGATCGCCTTGGTCAGCAGTCCCATGATGATGGGCAGCAACAGCATGAAGGCGAGGTAGGACGGGTCTGCCGCCACGATCCGCAGCTGGCGCCGAACGAGGGTCGAGACCTGCCTGAGCACGGACTGCTGCTTGGGCGGCTTCTCCTGCGTTGCCGGTCCCGCGGCCGCTGCGGGAGCCCCTCCGCGCCGCGTCGAGGGCACCGTGGCCTCCATGTACTGACGCAGCTCCGCGGTGTGGTTGCGGATGAGGGCGTAGACGTCGGCGTAGCCGTCCACGGCGGGCGGGTCGGGCAGAGTGCCCTTCGGCGTGTTGAGCAGCAGGCGGCCCTGGGAAGCAATCTCGTTGAGCCTCTGGCGGAAGTAGGGGAGCACCTCGCGGGGGGAGCCGTAGTAGACGGGCTTGCCGCCCGCAGCCAGGATGAGGACCTTGTCCGCGCGGTCGATGTGGTTCTCATTGTGGGTGACGACGACGACCGTGCGGCCGCTGTCACCAGGACGTGTCCCGTGAGCCAGGGATGCCAGCAGGTCCATGACGTCACGGTCCAGCTGGGGGTCCAGACCGGAGGTGGGCTCGTCGAGGAACAGGAGGCTGGGGCGTGTCAGCAGCTCGATCGCGGTGGAGACCCGCTTGCGCTGTCCTCCGGAGAGCTTCTTGACCCGCTTGTCCACATGCGCGGTCAGGTCGAGATCCTCCAGGACCTCGGCGATGCGCTGGCGCCGCTCGGCCTTGGACACGTCCTTGGCGAAGCGCAGCTCAGCGGCGTACTCGAGGGTCTTGCGGACAGTGAGGGCTGAGTGAATGACGTCGCTCTGGGGGACCACGCCGATCTTGTTGCGCATGACCGGGTAGTGCTCGTACACGTCCAGCCCGTTGAAGAGCACCTGGCCCTCCTGGGCCTTCTGCTCACCGGTGAGGGCCTTGAGCAGCGTCGACTTCCCGGCCCCCGACGGGCCGACGACGGCCAGCAGCTCATTGCCCGGCAGGGAGAAGGAGATGCCGTCAAGCAGCGTCATGCTGCCGTTGTTGACGCGGAAGGTCAGGTCCTTACCCACCAGCTCGCCGCCGGCTCCGCCCGCAACCTGGACCTCGCACAGACCGTCCGGGCTCAGGGCGATGAATGTGGAGCCCAGTCCCAGAAGCACGGGCTGGGTGACCTGGACCTGTGACACGCGCTGCCCAGCGACATACAGGCCGTTGGTGGAGCCCAGATCGGTGACGACCATTCCGTTGGGGGAGACGTCGATACGGGCATGGTGCTTGGAGATGAGCGGGTCATCCAGAACCAGGGTGTTGTCGGGCGCGCGCCCGATGGTGCCCGAGGAGGTGACGCGGAAGGACTTGAGCGTGTGCCGCGAGGTGGGGAAGGCGCCCGAGCTCGCTGAGCTCGATGAGGGCGGCGCCGGGCGGCCCGGGGGTGCCACGTAGGTGGCTGCTGAGGACGCTGATGCCATGGCCTGGGGCACGGGCGCGGCCTGCGCCGAGAGGGCAGCGGCCGGGGACTGGCCGGCAGGGCGCTGGAGGAGGGGAGCGGCTTGCGGGGCGGGGGCCGCACTCGGCTGCGAGGGGATGAAGGGGGCGCTCGGCGCGGATGGCACGGGCTGGCCCATCGGCTGGGACTGGACGGGGGCGCCGGTCTGAGGCGCGCTGCCGGAGACGACCGGAGTGAGCCCCAGCGCAGGCCCGGAGGCGTCGCCCAACTGGATACGAGTGCCTTGAGTCACGAGTGCCTCGCGCGTCACGGCCCCGTTGACGAGCATGCCGTTACGTCCCTGGCACCTCACCGCCCACCCGGTCGGGGTGGGGGTCACCTGGAGGTGGGTGCGGGAGACCAGGGGGTGGACGATCTGAACGTCGCTGTCCGGTGAGCGTCCCACGGTGAAAGGCGCGGTGAAGGTGTGGGGCTCCAGTGATGCCTGGGCAGAGAGGGAGCGCACGATGAGTGCGGGAGTGGGCAAGGGGCGGTCCTTCCGGAGGGGTGGGATGGGGGCTTCCGGCCACGATACTGGTGTTTCGGCGTCGTCGCTAAGAGTGAGGACTCCCCGGCGTGAGGTTGGATACATGCCGGTGGCGTCGTCGGGGCGGGTACGGGGACCTCCGAGGTGTCGATCGAACCGGTCACAGGGTCGTTGCAGTGCGATCACGGTCGTATTGCGGCGCGAGCGCTGAGTGGCGTGAGGCATGACCGTTGTGGCTTTGCAGAACCGATCGGCCGTTCGGATCGATGCACGCTCGTCATGGCAGCGTGATCTTCTCGAGATCGTCTTCTGGTGCTGACAACAGCGCTGGGGCGCCCCTCTCGTCGGGGGCGGGGCCGCCGGGTTGATGGCGTAGGCTGGTGAGGCGCTTCGCGCACGCCTCCGTAGCTCAATGGATAGAGCATCGGCCTTCTAATCCGCAGGTTGCCGGTTCGAGTCCGGCCGGGGGCACTGGCTGTTGAGACCGAGAAGGTTGATATTCCGCGGACTATCGACCGTTCGGGTCGCCGGATCGCAGGCACTGAGGCGACGATGTCGCACTCATCGCCACCGGCTTTATCCGGCTTGGACGCCGCAGTCGGGGGCTGAGTTCCGGGCACGCCTGAGGGGCGGATTCTCTTCTCGTGCGAGATTCGGTGCGCGCTCTCAGTGGTCACAGCGGGGTGACAGGAGACTCTCACTGGGCTTGCGACACATGTGGTGTGAACTGTCGAGATCAATCGTCGACTCCGCTGCGCTGTGCTCATAGTGTTGGCACATGCCCGCTCCTGTCCCCTCGCGCCACTCCCAGGACGACGCCCCCGTCTCCGCCCTGAGTCGCGCTCAGCTCCTCGATGTCCTGTCCGACCTGGTCCGGGATCTCGAGCGCCTCGACCTGGCTCTGAGTGCCGACGGCATCGAGGCTGCGCGCACGTTGCGCGACGGTCTCATCGGGCAGGTCCGTGACCAGGTCATTCCTCGCCTCCAGGATGCCGACATCCCATCCATCGTGGTGATCGGCGGATCGACGGGTGCCGGGAAGTCCACGCTCGTCAACTCCGTGCTCGGTCAGGAGGTCTCAGTTGCCGGCGTGCTCAGGCCCACCACTCGAACTCCGGTGCTGGTGGCCAATCCTGAGGATATGGGCTCACTGTCCGAGCACCCTCTGACCCAGGTGTGCCGGCAGGAGGTCTCCGCTGCCATTCCGGCCGGCCTGGCCCTGATCGATGCCTCGGACCTGGACTCCGTGCACGAGGCCAACCGGGCCCTGGCCGGCAGGCTGCTGGAGGCGGCCGACCTGTGGCTCTTCGTCACCACCGCGGCGCGTTACGGCGATCAGACACCGTGGACGACGCTGGAGGAGGCCGCACGCCGTGAGACCCCCATCGGCGTGGTTCTTAACCGGGTGCCGGCGAAGATTCTGCCCGAGGTGCGTCGGGATCTCATCACCCGCCTGCAGGGGCTGGGACTGTCGGAGGCGCCCTTCTTCGTCGTCCCGGACGCCGGGCCGCACGAGGGGCTCCTGTCGGGTGACGGCGTCAGCGAGCTGCGCGACTGGCTGCAGCTCCTCGCCGGGCGTCACCGCGCAGCCGGTCTCGTGCGTCGTACCGGCAGAGGGGTGTGGAGCACACTGCGCGCCGACCTGGAGCGCCTGGCCGACGACGTCGACGCCCAGGACGCGGTGGCCCAGGAGCTGGAGAGGACGTGCCAGGAGCTGAGGGAGACCGCCATCGAGACCATGAGCGCCGACATCAGGGCCGGTGTTGCAGGCCAGGGCGCCACCGCCACCCGGTGGATCACCCTGGCCTCCTCCGGAGGCCCGCTGGCCTCGCTGGCCCAGGGGGGCAAGTTGCGCAGAGGGTTCCTGGGACGGGCGGACAAGGCCCGCGCCGAGGGGCTCTCCCAGTTGGCCAACGATGCCCGCCAGGCCCTGGCCAACCAGCTTCAGGCCGCTATCGTCGCCTTGAACGCCGAGGCTCGAAGGGCCTGGGCCGAGGTGGGGGCCGAGGAACGTGCGCACAGGATCCTGGGGCAGGGTGATGACGCGGCCGCGACCATTGAGGCCTGGGTCGGCTACCTGGAGGCCAATATCGAGAGCCCGCAGGACATCCGTAGACTGAGCCCCGGCAGTGTCATCGACCTCCTCATCTCCGCCGCAGCCGGCGTTGACGGGGCTGTTTCAGCCGCCAGACGCCTGGGACTGGAGGAGCAGACCGCTCAGGCCAGCGCCCTCCTGGTGGAAGCGGTCACGGAGGCGCTGACTGCCACAGTCCCCAAGGGGGCGGCCACCTCGCTCGCCCCCGCCCCCGGGTTCGCCGCTGCGCTGCGTCTGCGCTCGGGCGAGCTCAAGCCCTTCACCCGTCCCGGAGCCACAGCATGAGCCATTCCGAATCCGTCCCCTCCACCTCGGCGCACAGAGGTTTCGAGGTGCTCGACGCCGAGCACCTCGATGCCCGTCTGAATGCGGTTCGAGAAGCCCTGCGCCTGTGCCCCACGGAGGTTCCGGCCTCCCTGTCGATCCCTGCCCACAAGGCGCTCGATGCCGTGGCCCAGCGTCTGGCGCTGGGAGTGGATCACACCGTCGTGGCGCTCTTCGGGGGCACCGGTTCGGGCAAGTCGTCGCTGTTCAACGCCTTGACCCAGCTGAACTTCGCAGATGTCGGCGCGCGTCGCCCCACGACGTCGCGGGCCGCCGCCTGCTCCTGGGGTGACGACGCCGGCCCGCTCCTGGACTTCCTCGGGGTCTCCTCGGAACGGCGTATCCGGAGGGACTCGATTCTCGACGCCGAGGACCAGGGCTCCATGTCCGGCCTGGTCCTGCTCGACGTTCCCGACTACGACTCAGTGACGACCGAGCATTCCCTGCAAGTGGATCGCCTCGTCCCGTTGGCCGACATCCTCGTGTGGGTGGTTGATCCTCAGAAGTACGCCGACGCGGCCCTGCACGACGGCTACCTGCGCGGACTGGGTGCCCGTCAGGAGGACATGCTCGTCCTGGTCAACCAGGTGGACACCCTTCCGGAGAGCGGCTTGGCGAGTCTGCTGGACGACGTCGGGTCTCTTCTCAAGGACGACGGGCTCAGTCGGGTTCAGGTGCTCCCGGTCTCGGCCGTGCGCGGCGACAACCTCGACGTCGTGCGCAGCATGTTGCGCCAGCGCGTCGCACGGGAGTCCAACGCAGCACGCACGGCCTCGGCCGAGCTTGACGCGATCACGCGTCGTCTGCGTCCCACGGTGGCCCGCAACAAGGTGGAGCTCAATGCCGAGCTCACCGAGGAGACCACCAAGGTGCTGCTGCAGGCTTCTGGCGCCCAGGCGGTGGAGGACTCGGTGAGAGCCGGACTGTCCAGGGTGCTGCCCAGGGCCCTGGCCCGTCCCGAACCGCCCTCGCGCACCGCAGTGTCCTCGGCCCACTCCACATGGGTCCACCGCACCTCGCAGGGGCTGCCGCCTACATGGGCCCGGAGTCTGGAGGCCGCCGTCGTCTCCCCGGAGACCTTGGCGGGGCAGACCGCTGAGGCGGTCGGTTCCGTGGCGCTGCCAGGGCACCGCCAGCCGCTGATCGACCTGCTGTGGTGGGGGGGCCTGCTCATGGTGCTCGGTGGGGTGTCGTGGCTGTCCGCCTCCGTGGTGCGAGAGGGGCTCGAGGTCCTGCACCGCAGTATCGAGATCGTCCCGGTCTGCTTCATCGCCGTCGGACTCATAGCGGTCCTGATCGCCACGGTGCGCCGGCGCAGCAGAGCGCGCCGCGAGGCGCAGCGCTATGGGCAACGGGTGCGTGCCCGCCTGGAGTCCGTGGTTGAGCGGGGACTGAGCCGGCCGGCCGCCAAGGTTCTGGACAAGCACCGGGTGCTGCAATCGGCTCTGGGGCTCTAACCCCGTCTGTGCAAGGCCACCGCGTGGCCACAGCCCTCAGCCTGCCCTCCGGGCAGAGTCATGTGGGGAGTGAGCCCGGGTCCGGCTGGGCACCTGAGGGGCGGGCCGAGCACCGTTGTGGTGCAGGGCGGCAGAGGGCCGCCCGCCCACAACCAAGGAGCCCCCTCATGACTCGTCAGCTCGACCTCACCGTTCAGGGCGTCGTCGGAACCAGTCCGGTCCTGTCCCGTGTCGGGGACAGTGCCCGTCCCTACTGTCGTTTCCGCGTCGCCGTCACCCCGACCTACCGCACTGAGCAGGGCTGGAACAATGCCGAGACGATCTGGTTCACCGCCAAGGCATGGGGGCAGCTCGCCGCCAATCTGAGTCACTCCCTGCGTAAAGGGGACGCGGTCCTGCTCACTGGACGTTTCTCCCAGGAGTCCTGGGAGAGCAACGGCAGGAAGCATGAGACCAACGTCATCACGCTTCAGGCCGCCGGTCACGACCTGACCAGAGGGGAGTCCCGCTTCGCGCGCGTGAAAGCCGTGGAGTCGGCGCCTTCGGCCTCCTCGGGCGGTGGAACCGGTGATGTCGAGCCCGAGCCCGGTGGTGACGAGCACGTCTCATCGGATCACTGGGAGGTTGAGGCGGCGGCCTCAGGTGCCCCGGCTTCACCGGTCCCGGGGCCCGCAGCCCCCCAGGAGTCCTCCAAGTCCACTGAGCCCACCGGGTTCGGCGGGTCCGGCGCGACGCATGCAGAGAGCTCCGAGTCCTTCGTCGTCGATCCGGCCAGCGTGCGCTCCGAGGGCCAGACCGGGGAGCCGTGGCCCGCCTACGAGCTCGCCGATGATCTCGTCGAGCAGGCCGTAGGGGTCAGCTGATGTCGGAGTGCGCGCGCAGGAGGTAGTCGAGGTCTGCGGGATGGGCGACCTCGAGCACCTCGATGAGGATGCGGGTTACCAGGTCGGCGGTCTCGTCCGCGTCGGACAGCAGCCTGGCGAAGACATGATGGCTCTCCTGCCAGCCGATCGCCCCCAGGATCCTGCGCTCGGTGGGGCCGAGCAGCACCCGTCCCTGCGCATCGAGCTCAGGCAGCGAGACCTCGATGCCGTCGGAGCGTCCGACGAGGACCACACCCGGCAGGTCCGGGGAGGGAACGGGGGGAGTGATCAGGGACAGTCTTGCCAGCAGCTGCGACCAGCGCCCCTGGGGAGCCAGCTCCTCGGGCTTGACCATGGGGACCGGGGCAGTCAGCAGCAGGGTCCCGCCGGACGGGTCAATGGTGGCCTCGACGGATTCTCCCCGCTGCGCGGACGGCCTGCACACCTCGTCGAGGAACCGGGCCAGCGACGAGGTGAAGCCCGCCCAGGAACCCAGGTCGACGCGATCCTCGAAGGCACGTGACAGCGCGGGCGATAGGGGGGTCTCACTCATGCTCCCAAGCCTAGGGCGCGTTGCCGGTCAGTGGATGGAGCTTGGTGCTCTCGAGTTCTGTGATCACAGGAGGATCACACCGCGTCCCGGCCATCACAAGCCACATCGACGCTGGGCGTGTCACGGCGGAAAAATGGCGTGTCGACGCATACGGTGGCCACAACGCCATGAACCCGAGTGCCGTGCTCGGGGCGCAGCAGGGGAGCAACGAGCAGATGATCCGCTTCAATCACGTCTCGAAGGTCTATGACCGGGGGATGCGTCCGGCGCTCGACGACGTCGACATCAAGATCAATCGTGACGAGTTCGTGTTCCTTGTCGGCGCCTCGGGATCGGGCAAGTCGACCTTCCTGAGGCTGGTCATCCGGGAGGAACGTCCCACCAAGGGACGCATCCACGTGCTGGGTCGTGATCTGTCGCAGATCTCCTCATGGAAGGTGCCTCAGCTGCGGCAGGAGATCGGCTTCGTCTTCCAGGACTTCCGGCTCCTGGAGAACAAGACCGTCCTGGAGAACGTGGCGCTGGCCTCCCAGGTGATCGGTAAGCCTCGCCACTACATCCTTTCCGCTGTGCCCGAGGCCCTTGACCTGGTGGGGCTGGCGGGCAAGGAGAGGCGCCTGCCCCACGAGCTCTCCGGGGGTGAGCAGCAGCGCGTGGCGATCGCCCGCGCCATGGTCAACCGGCCCAAGCTCCTCCTGGCCGATGAGCCCACCGGGAACCTGGACCCCTCGACGTCGGTCGGCATCATGCGTCTGCTCGACCGCATCAACCGGCAGGGGACCACGGTCGTCATGGCGACTCACGACGACGAGATCGTCGACCAGATGCGTAAACGCGTCATCGAGCTCAAGGGCGGCGAGGTCGTGCGCGACCAAGACCGCGGCGTCTACGGCTCGGACCGCTGAAGGAGAAGAACTGTGAGACTGCGTTTCGTCCTGTCGGAGACCGCCAAGGGCATGTACCGGAACTTGGCGATGACGGTGTCGGTGATTCTCGTCGCCTTCGTGTCGCTGCTCTTCGTCGGGGCCTCGTCGCTGCTGCAGAGCCAGATCTCGACCATGAAGGGCGACTGGTACGACAAGGTCGAGGTCTCGGTCTACATGTGCCCCAAGTCGTCGGCCTCCTCCAACTGCGCCAACGGTGAGGCCACCGCCGCCCAGATCAGCGAGGTCGAGAACCTCATCACCAGTGGCGCCCCCTCCGGCTACGTCAAGTCCTATCAGATGGAGACCAAGGCCCAGGCCTACCAGAACTTCATGAAGGCCTACGCCAAGTCCGCCGTCGGGAGGAACGCGACGGAGGACATGATGCCCGTGTCCTTCCGCATCAAGCTCAAGGACGCCGAGAACTACAAGCTGGTGGCCGAGCAGTTCGAGGGGCACAGCGGCGTGGAGCGGGTGGTCGCCCAGCGCTCCACCCTCGAGCCGCTCTTCCTCGTGATGAACCGGGCCTCCTGGATCACGGGAGGGCTGGCGACCATCATGGCGGTGGCCGCGGTGCTGCTCATCTCGACGACCATCAGGCTGTCGGCCATGTCCCGTTCCCGACAGACCGGGATCATGCGCCTGGTGGGGGCCTCGAACCTCTTCATCCAGCTGCCCTTCATCCTCGAGGGGGTCATCGCCGCCCTCACCGGGGCGATTCTCGCCGTGGCCACGCTGTGGCTGGGAGTGCGCTACGTCGTGGAGGGGTGGCTCGCCTCATCCATCTCCTTCACGAGCGCCTTCATCAGCACCAGGGATGTCCTCCTCCTGTCGCCCTGGCTGATTCTGGCGGCCATCGCCCTGGCCGCGGTCTCCTCCGCCTTGTCCCTGTCCAAGTACACGAGGATCTGATCTCACATGCTGTCTCGTCTGTTCCTGCGCCGCTCACGCCGGCGTGCCGCAGTCTGCGCCCTGGCCGCCGCCAGCCTCGTCTTCTTCTACTCCGGGGACATCTCCCTGGCCGACGAGCGGGACGACGCCGTCGCCAAGCAGGATGAGGCGCAGCGCAAGCAGCAGCAGGTGATCTCCTCGCTGGAGGGGGTCAGCGCCGATCTGGGGCAGGCCTACATCTCGCTTCAGAACGCTCAGGCCTCCTTGAGCACCGCGGAGACACAGCTGACCACCGCTGAGACGACTCTGGCCGCTAAGGAGAGGGAGCAGCAGATCGCCAGTGACCGCCTGACCACGGCGCAGAACAGCCTTGAGACGGTCAAGAAGGAGTCCGAGGCATCCAAGAAGACGGCCGAGGAGACCTCCGGCTCCGTGGCTGAGATCGTCGTGTCCACCTACCAGGGGGACAACTCGGTGACCTCCTGGAGCTATGTCCTCGCCTCCCAGGACGTCGAGGAGCTCAGCCAGCGAGCCTCAGCGGTTGAGATCGGCTCAGGGGTCCAGGAGGCGGTACTGTCCGCCGCCGAGGTCGAGCGCGCTCAGAACGCCAACCGTGAGGCCAGGCAGAATGCTGCCACCACGCGAGTCAGCACGCTCAAGACCGAGGCCGACACCGCCGAGGCGAACGCCAAGGCGGCCCGGGACGCGGCCAAGACCAAGCGGGACGAGGTCGCCAGGCTGGCCGCGCAGAAGAAGTCGGCCGCCGAGGCGTTGGAGAGCCGTAAGAGCGATCTGCAGTCCCAGCTCGACCAGGCCAACGCCGATGCCGCGGCCGCGGCATCGCGAGTCGCCCAGATCGACGCCGCCAACCGGGCCGCGGCCAGCGCCGGAACGATGCCCTCGGTCCCCGCGAGCTCGATCGGTGCCGACTCCCTGGGAAGCGGGTACATCGGTCACCCGATCACCGGCCCGCTCGAGGTGACCTCGCCCTTCGGGTACCGCGTCCATCCGGTCACCGGTGTCGCAACAGGGCACCAAGGGGTCGACTTCGCCGCGAGTGAGGGAACGCCCCAGTACGCGGCGGTCTCCGGAGTGGCCACCTACTGGAACTCCGAGTCCTGCGGCATCGGCATCGACATCAACGGTGGCATCATCGAAGGGCACTCCTACGTCATCACCCTGTGCCACCTCTCCTCGCGCAGCATTGCCGACGGTCAGCAGGTCAAGCGCGGCGACGTCGTCGGCGCGACGGGCTCAACCGGCTACGCGACCGGGGCGCACGTCCACTTCCAGGTGGCTCAGGACGGGGTGTACATCGACCCGATGTCCCTGCCCGGCTTCTAGGTGAGTCCTTCTTGACTGGGCCCGTAGACTCCTGTCCCTGCGCGTCGTCGTGTCACGCCACGATGCCCCGGTCGGGCTCGGCCCGCTCGGAGGAAGCTCCGGGTCGTTCTGACAGGGGAGCGCCAGCCATCCCGTACTCGTGAAAGGACAGGCCGATGACCCCTGCCTCCAAGTCTGCTCGGGCGTCCAAGCCGACGGCCGGACAGAAGGCGAAGGCCGCCTCCGACGCCCACAAGACGGTGGCCCGTAACCGCAAGGCGACTCACGACTACTTCATCGAGGACCGCTACGAGGCGGGACTGGTCCTCACCGGCACCGAGGTCAAGGCGCTGCGCATGGGGCGGGCCTCGCTGACCGAGGCCTGGATCGAGATCGACCGCCATGGCGAGGCCTGGCTCCAAGGAGCTCACATACCCGAGTACCTGCAGGGGACGTGGAACAACCACTCCCCGCGTCGCAAGCGCAAGCTGCTCCTGCACCGCAGCGAGCTGGAGCGCCTCGAGACCAGGGTGCAGGCCAAGGGCTACACGGTGGTCCCGCTGGAGCTGTACTTCATCGGGGGGCGCGCCAAGCTGGAGATCGCCCTGGCTCGGGGTAAGCAGGACTGGGACAAGCGCCAGGCGCTGCGTGAGGCGCAGGACAAGCGGGAGGCGGCCCGGGCCATGGCAGCCGCCAACCGGCGTCGGGGCTGAGACAAGCGGGAGTGAGGCTCCTTGAGTGTTTCTACCTGCTGACCGGCCGTGTGAGGCACGGGTCAGCGGCCTTCTGTGTTCTTGTCCCTGATTCTGCTAAAGTGGTCTGGCTCTGCTGAGAGCGCGTTCCAGGTCTCCTGCGGGAGTCCGGTGACACCTCCATAGGGGATGATCGGTTTCGACGACGGTCGTAGGTTCAGGAGAAGCGGGTCGAGGATGCGCAGTCATCTCGTCAACGCTCTGCGCGAACCAATAGGTGCCGATAACACTCGCACCGACTTCGCCCTCGCCGCCTGAGCGAGCCTCGAAGTCCGTCAGCCCGGGGAGCGCTTCCGCCCCGGTTCCTGGCGTCATCCAGGAAGCCACTGCTGAGAGCCCGTGTCGGTAGGGCTCTTGGGACTTTTCATCGACTGAGCCCGTCGGCGTCCTTGCTCGCGTGAGACGCCGGGGCTGAGAAAAACGCTAGCGAGCTGCACCCGGAGAAGTCCTGTTGTGCGGCCGTCGGACGGGGGTTCGATTCCCCCCATCTCCACTTGAGGGGGAAGTGTCGAACTCGTGCTTTCGGGCATACATTCGCACTTCCTCCGCTCTGTCACCGCTGAGAAGGGCCTCTTCCAGGTCCTCGAACTCGATGGGCTTCTCGCTGTCGTAGTAGTAGGACACGATGACGATCTGGTTCGGCCCGACGAAGACCTTGTCGACGAAGTAGTCGAACAGCTGATCGCGTGTGTCGACGGTGTCGATCGTAGCTTCGGCGAACCTCTTGTAGAACGATCCGATTGAGACCTCGTCCTCGAAGAGGGTTGCCTTGACACGCTCGGTCTGGATCGCGGCGTCGAGTTCTTGTTTCTGGGCCTCCAGGGCGTTCATGGCCTCAGCGGTCGACGCGTTGAAGATCCCCTGGGCGATCGCCTTGACGAAGTTGGCGAGCTTGGCCTCGATGTCCCTCCTGCGGGCCTCCAGCGCATTGAGGACCTCATCGCCGCGCTCGTGGGTCTTGCGGTAGTGGTCGGCTAGGTCGACAGCCAGCGAGGCCAGCATTTCAGGCTGATGGAGGAAGGACTCGATGATCTCTATGACGCGGGTCTCGATCTCGTCCTTGCGCAACGTCTTGGCTGAGCACTTCTTCTTGCGCTGATTGAGGCAGTAGTAGTAGCGGTAGGTTCGGCCTGTCTTGGATGTGCCGCTCACGCCCTCCATCGATTCGCCGCACGTCAGACAGTACATGCGCCCCGTGAGCCAGTAGACGGGCGCTTCCTCGCCCTGGGCGGCCAGTTCGGCCTTTGTCTTGGCCCCGCAACGCTTGTTGATTGCGAACCTGCGTTGGACCTGCTCGAAGACGTCGTCGGCGACGAGGCGGGGCATGCCGTCCTCGATGACGTGCTCCCCGAAGGAGTACTCGCCGATGTAGGCGCGGTTCTTCAGAAGCTTGTTCAGGTTCTTGGGTGTGAACTGGTATCCACGGATCGTGCGGATGCCCTGGGCGTTCAGACGATCCGCGATCTTCTGCATTGAGACGCCGTGGGCGTAGTCGTCGAAGATCTGGGTGACGATGGGCGCGGTCTCCGGGTCCGCTACGTACCGTTTGTCGGAGCCCACGGAGAAGCCGAAGATCTTGTGGCCGTTGCTCAGCGCCCGCTCGGCGTTATACCGCTGGCCTCGTCGGATGTTGGCTGAGAGCTGGAGCGAGTAGTACTCGGCGAAGGCGTCCGCTACTCCCTCCATGAGAACCGAGTCGGGTGAGTCGGTGGGGGAGATTCCCTCGATGTAGTGCACACGGGCACCGGCCTTGCGGATTGTCTGCTTGACCAGGATCAGCTCGGTGCGTTTGCGTGCCAGACGGTCGTTCTTCCACACCGCGACGTAGGCGGGCTTGATCTTCGGGAGCTCGCGCAGCATGAGCTGGTAGCCGGGCCGGTCGGCGTTGGTGCCGGTCTTGGCTGCGTCTTCGTACTCGTTCACGACGACGAGACTCTGTGACTTCGCCCACTTGTGGACCATCTCGCGCTGCTGCTCGATAGAGGCCTCGTTCTGGGAAGAGGAGGAGTATCGGTAGTACGCAACGACCATCTGATTGTCGTTGTACGGGGGCATAGGCCTCACGATTTTCCTCCTCGTCCAGTCTCATCAACAATCCTACGGCGTGATCGTCACACTGAAGGTCAGGCCGGCCATGGGGTGGGAGCAGGGGGCCGTCGCCGACGGCCCGAGGTTGGCAATAGAGGTGGTCGGGCTGTTCCCGTGAGTGTCCTTACCGAGACTGGAGTATCGCAGCCCGACCTCTCCTTACTTGGGAGGTTCCAATGTCAATGAAAACCGATGCTCAGCCCGCTGTGTGGCTCGGATGCTTGAGCTGCAACAACAGCGGCCACCTGGTCGGCCGCTGGTTCCCCTGCGACATGATCGAAGAGGTTACCCTCGCCGAGGTCCACGGAGGCCAGGAGTATGTATACCCAGGCTGCGAAGAGGTGCTCGCGCTCGACTCTGAGTACCTCCCACGTGGCGTCAGTAAGATCTCGCAGCCGCGGGCGGCTGCCTGGGGTGAGATCTTCGTCGACGTCGGAAGTGACCGCTGGGAGGAGCTTCTCGCCTGGTACGAGAACTGCTCACCTTCCCTGGACGTTAACGGCGTGCCGTCGGCCAGCGAGTTCGAGGAGGCCGATCAGGGCTGCTGGGACTCGTTCCGTGAGTTCGTGGAGTCCTGGGCCGACGACTGCGGCGTGTTCTACCAGTGGCCGGAGGACGCTGTCCGGCACTTCGACTGGGACAAGTACGAGCGCGACTGCCGGCACGACTTCACCGTTGTCGATGCCCCTTGCGGCGGTGTCTTCGTCTTCCACAACCTGTAGAGGAGGGGTGTCGTTGTGAGTGTGGAGTCGAATGCGTGCGACCATGTCGCACGGTTCAGATGGCACGTGGGTGACCCCAGCATGTCGCTTGGGGAGGCGGAGCTGCGCGACTTGGCGGCACTGCGTGGCGCTGTGGATGTGGCGATCGCTGTCCGCGTGCGTGAGCTTGTCCAGTTCGGGGCAATGAGCTGGAGCGCCGTGGCCTCATCACTGAGTCCGGGTCCAGCAGTCCTTCAGCGTCTCTACGGGCGCTGAGCCAGCCCTTCGGAGGGTGTGCTGGACAGCAGGTCCAGGGCGTCGATCCCAAGTTCCTGGGCCAAGGCGTCAACGGAGTCGAGCGTCATGTTGCGCTCCGCCCGCTCGATGCCGCCCAGGTATCGGGCTGTCACCCCAAGCTGCTCAGCCAGGTCCTCCTGCGTGAGCCGACGGCGACGACGCTCGGCGCGCAGATTTGCACCAAGCCGTTGCCTCAACGATGTCGCCACGTCCCCATCGTGAGAGGCGGAATCCATCGATTCCAGGAACTCATCGCTTCCACTGGAAGCGATGAGTTCCGTATGATCGTGCTGAACCACCAACCGAATCGAGGTATCCCTGTGTCCTGCCCCTCCAGAACCGTCCTGGCGTTTGCCCTGCTTGCAGGCGCTGTGTCACTCACCGGGTGCTCAGCCGCCACCGCCCCGTCCGGCAGCGCCTCAGGCGGTGCGAGTAGTCCGTCAGCCCAGGTTTACGAGTTCGCCTCGTTGAGCAACTTCGTCTCCAAGGGCGCAGCGACCGCCCAGGTGCCTCAGGGACTTATCGACGTCGTCACCAAGGACGGCAATCAGGTCCCAGTCACCGGCGTCACCTTCACCGCACACAAGCTCGACTCATCGAGTATGTGCGCTGTCGATGGCGCGGTTACCTACGCGAGCGGCGGCGAGGCCGTCGCATCAGCGCCCGAGCAGACCAAGGAGCAGCAGGCGACGAAGAGGGCCAAGAACGTCGACGAACAGCTGCGCGAGGAGTTCGGAGGCGCCACCGAGGACGAGATCCGCAAGGATGTCAAAAAGGAACTCGGCGATACTGCCAGTGAGGCAGATATCGAGCGAGAGACCAAGGACCGCGCCTCTGATCTCAGCACCCGTCGGGCCGAGCTCGAGCAGAAAGGCACTGGAAGCAGCGAGGAGAAGACGCCCGCCCAGAACGTGGCCGCCTTCCTGTTCCCAGGGAAGACGGACTCCTTTGACAACAAAGAGCTCAACGAATCCAACCCCGAGAAGGGCCTGTACATGACTTCCACGAGCAGCTTCACCATCGTGAAGTCCTGCGCTTCGAGCTTCGATGACACATCGGCCTCCACCGACATGACCTTCCAGATGTACGACGGCAAGCACCGCGACGGTATCGCCGAGGTCGGCATCACCGTGATGCAGGACGGCACCATCGGATTCGTCAACAACAAGACCAAGAAGTACGAGCGAGACACCTCAGGCAACTGGCTCAAGAAGAAGTAGGCTCAACTGGCCCTCGAGGCGCCCGCGAGGAGAGACATAGATGAGAAGTGCACAATCCCGCTCATGGACGCTCGGCCGCGTGCTACGTAAGCGGTGGTGGGCTCTGTTGCTCGTGTGGATCGCGCTGATCACCGTGGAGTTCAGGGCAATAGACGTGATCTCCACGAATATCGTCGCCACAGGCAAGCCCGTGATGGGGATCGCCCCTGATCGCGACGTCATCTTCCCAATCGCGTTCGCGGTGATAGTCATGTTGGCGGTGGCTTTCGTTCCAGTGTCGCTGATCATCACCAAGTCCGCTTGCAACAGCCGGTTCTGGGGGTGGCTACGCTTTCAATGGGACAGCCCAACAGGACGACAGGCTAGAGAACTCGCGCCCGGCCTAGTAGCTGTAGGTGCCTTCTGCCTGACCCTAGCCACAGTGGCCGACGTGCTGGGGCTCGACATGATGATCGAAGTTCTCAAGGGCGCCACTACCGAAGAAGTACTCGAGGACAACCCCCTGTACCTCGCGGGCTTCCTCTTCCCCTTCATCAACCCCACCCTGATATGGGCCATCCCCGCCGTACTGCTCGGCTTCATCGCCACGAAGCTCGACCTGCCGCTACGAACCCTGGCGAAGAGAAGCGCCATCACAGCAGGCATCATGATCGTCATCTCGTTTACACCTCTAGGAGGATTCCTTCCCCTGATCTCCCTGGCCGCTGGCCAGACGATCCACTTGCTCACAACAATGTGACCAGGTTCCGCGGAGGTGCCTGTGGGGCCCTGAGGCCGTCGCAACGGTCTCAGGGCCCCACTGTCTCGGTACGTCGTGATTGCTACCAGCGCGCGTACTCATCGGCGAGTTGGTGCGAGATCCACCAGACGAGCCAGGCGAAGGCTGCAACGCAGCTGAGCGTCCCCAGTGCGATTAGTGCCTTGGCCCACCATGCCTGAGCCGCTGCGAACGATGCCCACGCCCACCCCAGAAGGGGGCCCATGCCGAGCGCGTGGAAGGCCCCCATGGTCAGGCCTCCAACCACCAGAAGCACTACGGCAAGTGGAAGTAGCGCAAGGCACATGCGTCCTGCGCTCACCCAAGTCACTCGGGCTGAGAGCCTGTCAATACGTAGCTCGGCGTCTCGCATCGCTTCCGTCAGTTCGTCGGTTTTGGTGGTTACCCGCTCAACCTCGCCGACGGCACGAGAGATCTCCTTGGCGCCCAGAGATGACACACGTCTCTCAAGGCCGTCCAATCTGTGCTCGACCCTCTGTAAAGGGCCCTCGACGGCCACAGCTAGTCGTCTATCGAGGACGTCAAGGCAATGCTGGGTGAGTTTGTCGGTATTGATGCGAACAGTGCCGCGTTGACGGACTTCCTTAGCGAGATGGTCACAGCTCGAAACCATCGTCTTGAGCTGGTTGTTGATCCTCTGTGTCAAGTTGTAGGCCTGAAAGTCTGCTGATCGTATGGTCGTACCGTCGGGGAGTGTCACGTGTCGTGATGCGGTGAGCGTTTCGGCGACGGCGGCGATCGTCTTCTCGATCTCGCTCAGCCTGTTCCGCATCTCGACGAACTCGGTCGAGTGCTGCTCGCCTGGATGCGAGATTAACAGGCTCTCCAGCTGTGCTGTCGTGTTCTCGTCGATGCTCTTTATGTAGGCTGTCTGATCTGAGATGTGCTTTGTGAGTTTGGACAGATGCTGCTCTACGCTGTCGAGTCTCGAGATCAAGTCGGGCAAGATCTCCGTAGTTGTGTTCCGTTCGTCTTGCTCCTGTATCTGTTTGAGAATCCCCATCGCTGTTTCCTTTCACGTGTGGGTTATGTTTCATCTTCTTGGCGTGGTACTCGAAGATCTCCTGAGCGCCTTCAGAGGTGAATTCTGGGGTAAGGGAGGAGGCCTTGCGTCTGCCTAATTTTCCACTGTCTTTTCTGCGCATCTTGTAGCTCCAGCCGTCTCGTTTGGTCACCGCAAGGCGGACGCCGTTATTTGCAAGAATGTCTTCGAAAGCTGCTTGGTCAACGCATCGAGGATCGGAGAGGGCGTCAGCGACGATGTCGCCTAGCCCCTGCTCGAACCCGCCCGCCTCAAAGTCCTCGCGACGCTGGTCCCAGTCGGGCTTAGGCCTACCTGGATCCGGTAACACCTGGAGGCCAAGCTCCTGCATGAGTTCATCGTTGAGTTGGCGCACCCCGTGTGCCCAGCTCGTGTTGCGATTTAGGCACCTTCCTGTCAGATTGTCGTGGTTAGCGACGACAATGTGAGCGTGAAGATGATGCCCTTTAGCGTCGCTATGCACAGCGATGAGATAGTCAGCACTGTGCATCCGGTTCGTGAGCATCTCAGCGATGTCGCAGACCCGCTGGGCGTCTTCGGAACTGTGCACATCGAACTCGTCAGGGCTGAAGGCGAGGATGTAGGTATAGGCCTCCACCTTTCGACTGCAAGCGTCGTTGTGAGCCTGAGTCATTCGTATGAACTCACTCGGGTCAGTACTCCCGTTCGCCACGGATACGGAAAGCGCTGCTGCTCGGTGCTGCTTGGCAGCAGCACGCTGCCTGCCCTGCTTGCCTGATCCGTAGAGCACGTAGTGAACCGTGCTCGCGACACACCTCGAGCTCTTGACATTCACTATCGACATCTCACACCACCGTCCTGTCACCAAGTGACCCACGCAGGGTGCTGACCGCATCCCGCAACTCACACAACAGATCTGCATCAACAACATCCCCTCGACGGAGCACCTGATTGAGGTTCACACCTACTCGCCGTAACTGCTCAACAGCTTCGGATACCTCGGGAGCGGGCCGAGGCGCCACAGCGTGAGCCGCAAGATCCCTGACTTCATGGCGTCGGGTATCCAGCGCATCACGTAGGACCGCCCGTGCCCATGCGCTGGGCTTGACGCCCAGCCCACGAGCTCGGCGCCTGACGGCGTCGAGCTCAGAGAGGGAGACGCGCACAGCGATGCGAGCATCGAGCGTCTCCCTGTCCTCCACCACGCGCAGTGCTTCCCGATGCCGCCGCGTGGTGGAGACAGAACCGGCACGGTGATCTTCCTTCTGAGCCGGTTCTGAAGAGAGGCCAGCAGGGGATTTGTCGAACAATCGGGCTCCGCCCTCGTTCCCCAAACCCCGCTGGCCTCCGTCCTCACTCGCTACGCTCGCTGCGGGCGGAGGGGAAACGGGACTCGCGAGCGAGTCCCACTCAGCCACACATCGCTCAGCCATGGTGACCACCACCGGCAACGCCCTGGTGGCGCTCGCTCTCCGTGCCCTGCTTGGGGGCATCACTATTTCGTTCAAACCCGGACCTAATGCGAGCAATCAACTCAGCATGCCTCTCATCTCGAGAGCGCATAACCTCACCAACCAAACGCTCGCAGATTTCCGCATACTCCCGGCGCAACGACTCAAGGCACCCCAAATCAACTTCCTGGCAGTCCTTGACGGACTGAGTTCCTGACCTGCGTAAACGCCCACCACCGTTCTGCTCAGCAGGGACTAACTCATCAAAAGAGTTCGTCTCCGACATTTAAAGCTCCTTTCGATTGACATCAGATATCCGCATCTACTCAAGTATCTTGATAACATTGAACAAGCGTTCTAGTTTGAAGTCATGCCTCCCAAGGACTGGTCCACTGTAGGGTTCTCAAGGAAACGTCCTGATCCTGCGCGCCCATTTCCGTTAGAAATTGGAAGTAGATCTCGCTAGTTCGACTACTGATGAACTTCTCGTCAGGACCTGGAAACTCTCCCTTCATTGCGAGCGCAACGCGCCGCTCCTTGTCTTCCTCTTCCGCCTGTTTTCGAGCCTGGGTGCGGAAGTTTGCTTCACGCGAACGTCGCGCTTCCTCCTCAAGAGCTGCAGTCTCAAGGCCAGCGTCCTCAATCGATTCAGACGTCGCAGGCGTGGAAGGAGTTGATGAGATAGGTGTGAACGACTTCCCTGAATCCGCAAACTCCGCTAACACGTCCTCCATTGAAGCTGTGTCGGATGAGTTAACGAGTCGGTCAGCTTGTTCAACTATTGGAGCAACCGTTTGCCGCTCGATTTCCTCAATGGTACGAATACGATCAGCCACATCCTGAATGCCTCGGCAACGTCGCCGCAGAGTCTCCAAGTCCTGACGCATATGCTCAAATTTTTCATATGCTTGGTATTCTCGGGTGCCATTAAGGACGCCAAGGTTAATATAAATAGAGAACTCGCGCTCATCAACTGGGATGATGATCGGGAACCGCCGAAATCCTTGAGACAAGTTCTCTGCTTCATGCCTAACGGCAATTCCGCCTCGCATCGACGTGTACTCACCCGCGAGTCCTCGCAGGAAAACATCGTATTCTTGTGGTCCCGTAACGATATTGATTCGATTAACGAGCTGTGTCTTAGACATCTTGATGTTGACAACCGGCGCTTCTTCCGCCTCGCGCCATGGACCAAGAATGCGAAATAAAGTGCCCCGCCCTCTGGTTGCTCGAATCATGTCAGCGACCCGGAAATCTTCCCAGACTACAACAGGCTGGCCATCATAGCCTTCAAAAGAAACATTCTCACCACCAATTTTAAAGTAAGGTAGCTTAGTTTCCGGCGCTAGTGAACGAGCGAGCGCCTTAGCAAGGAGATCCTTTCCGGTACCGCCAGGGCCGCAAATGTAGAAGTTAATTACTTGTTCTGGAGCGGGTAAGTGCGAAAGATAGTCTCCGCGCAGCTTCTCGAAGTGTGCTTTCGCACCTGGATTAGTCCAAAGTTCTGGAGCTTTCGTACGAACTTCCGAAAGAGTCATTCCGTCGAAAGTTACCGCAAGCTCCAGTATTTTCTTCAGTTTTTTCGACTTTCCGGAAGTGGAGCCGCTACCCCCAGGAAGGCCAGCATCAAGAAAATCGGAATAGTTAAAGTTAGACCTAACCTCCGCCCTAGGGTAAATGAACTTGTGTGTTTTTCCGCAATCGCGAGCTTTTAGGTTTTTAAAGTGTTCGTGCGTCAGGTAGGTGCACAGGTGCCAAAAAGCTTTCTGCGCTGCACTATTTTTACCTGCAATTGACTCGCCATGGATTGCAACCGCTGTGCCACCAAGTTCAACCCTAGACGCAGGAATGTGAAAGAGATCAGAAACTGAACGAATAGATTTACGTACATTCAGAATGAGGGCGAGGTGCAGATGAACTGGCTTAAGATCAACAGTTGATGAAGGATAGTCCTCTGGATACTCTGACCACTCCTCCACTGGGCAGCGATCTTGCCAAATCATCGCATATCTATCAAGAACTCCCTGATTTTCTAGCTCCTTAATCGCGGCGTCGATACCCTCTTGCGTAAGAAGGATCTGACCTGTATCGGGATGGCGTCGGTACTGCATGATGCTGAAGACTGTGCTTTGCTGTCGAGCTCTTTTCTTTTGATCACTACTTTCCTTCTTTTTCCATCCGACAAAGAACGCAGTCGACGCATCCTGATCATCTTGAGTTGAATTTACGACTTTGAACCCCGGTTCGTAACAACCAGAGGTGATCTCCATGTTGCTAAAGCTGGCGACTGAATGTGTCTTTACCGATGGATCTACTGACGCAGTCCCCTCGTGCGCGGGCGAATCCAAGGGATCGCCCGCGCACGTGTAGGGATGCCCTTGAGATTCGAACTGGAGTTCGTCCGTGATGGGATCGACGGCGATCCTTGCTGGAGTGTCGTTGCAGCACTGCGTCAGTGCAGATGCAGAGCCGTCGTCCAACAGCGCGGTTCCAAGATCCGCCTCCGCTATTTCTGCTACAGAGTTGCAGACAGTGTTTGACATGTGACGCTCGACCGCTTCAGCCTGTCCAGCATCACCAAACGAATCGACGCTATCGAGGTTCTCGGCACCACTTAATTGCCGTTCGATATGTGTGTTCATCGTGCACCGCCAGCGGTAGCAACGCGATGGGCTTCCATGAAAGCAATAAGGTCATCATGCCGATAGGCGATGCGGCCTGCTCGGCCGTGCGAGTATCGTATATATGACGGGCCTACTCCTTGTGCTCGCCAGTTTGCGAGAGTTTTAGGTGATAGTCCAAGGAAATCGCCTGCCTGAACCGATGTCAGAGCGTGGACATCATCGTCTGCGACACCCTTGTGCTGCGTTTTAGCCACAGTTTCCTCCCAGAGACGAGCACACATGATGTGTGCTGCGATCTCTGGTCGACATTCCCGTAGCTGGCGTTGTCTTTCACGCCAATGTCACCAGATGGAGGCCCCTGGCTGACTCTTGGTCAGCTGGTACCTCGCCCGTTTACAGGTTGACTCTCGTCTTCCCCCATGCTGTCTGGAAACCATGGGCTTCGACGGTGAGGTGGACGTTCCTCGAGCAATCTCTTAAGGGGCTTACGAGACCCCACACGCTACCGGTCCAGTCCGGCTTTGGCCTACTTCAATTCCTAAGGGGCGCAGCCATCGTCCCCACCCGTACCCGCTCGAGCCTAACGGCTGCTCAGTGAGAGGAGCGGGTGCCCGATCCGTCGGGCGCGATTTGATTAAGTTGTCGCGACCCAGCCTAGCACGTCCCGTCAAGTCCATCAACCCACCGCCGAGACTCATCAAGGATGCCCGCGAAGTCCGTGGACCGTGGTATGAGGTTGCCTGATGCAGGCTAGTGCCGGGGTCCGCAGGTATTCCTGACGGGCACCTTGGAGGTACTTCAGCGGGTGTGGGCTGCCAGTGGCGGGCAGTGCGGCAAGATTCTCAAGGAGTCCATGCCGCTGCTGCCAGGCCTGCTGGAGGCGGGTCATGAGCTCGACGACGAGCTCCGCTGCAAGCCCACAGCCAGAAGTGAGCCGAGTGGCCACGAGCGCAACAGGCCATCGGTCACTAACTTGCCCCGGTGCGAGCCACCGACCAGCTGCGGGGCAAGTCAACGACCATGGCCGGTCCGTTGCTGCGCGACTCCATTAAGATCCGTAAGCCCGGCTGGCGAGGCTCGTGGCCGAGCCTGGGTTCTTCGAAGCCTGTCACCGTCGCCCACTGCGGGCCGACCCTCAAAGGAGAAGTTCACCCGGACCGTGAATATGACTGACGTGCTCACGGGATGGACTTTCACCCGCTCGATCCGCAGGCGTCGCCGACAAGACTCATCATCTTCGCCCTGAAAGCTGCCGTGGACTTCCTGCCGTTGCCCGTCCTGGGCATGAACTTCGTAGGCTGCTCGGAGTTCATCAACCACGGCGTGGGAATTGAGCCGGGAACCGGGGCATCTACTCCCGCCCGCTCGCGCCCCTACAGGAAGAACGACCAGGCCATCATCGAGCCCCGGGCAACCACCTGGTACGCCGCTACGCCGACTTACTAATCACTACGACACCAGCGAGGAGCGCGAGGTCCTGCCCTTCTGGGAGCAGGTCAACGTGAAGTTGTACTCCCCTAGACTCCCACTCGCAAGGCCCGTTGGGTGGGGCGCTGACAAGGCCGGCAGGCGCAAGCGCCTCTACTACGCTCCCCGCACTCCGCCAGGCCGGCTCCTGGATACCGACGCCCTGACCAAGGCTCAGAAGACTGACCTGATCTCCTACCGCAACCAGCTCAATCCCGCTGCCATCACCCGCCGCATCATCGAGTTCTAGGACGTCCTCATCCGCCTGGCCAAGGACAAGACCGACGAGCACCTGCCTCGCCCAGCTCCCCAGCATCCTGCCCGACGTCCACAAGGCGTACGACTCAGGAAAGCCTCCTGACCACCACCGGGCTACGCGGGCATTCCTACAGGAGGTACCGAAGACACTTCGCGGCCATCATGACACGAGGCACCCAGCTGAGTGGTGCTCCAGTCTGTTTCTGCCGCATCGCCGCCTTACGCAGACAGCGCCACCAGCAGTAGGTGGTCTTGCGCCGGGATGAGTTCGACACGTGCACCCTGAGCCCCACAAATTCCCGAGTTTCCAACGAAAAGTGCCTGTGGTTGCCCGGTGAGGGTACGGGACGGGTATCGCGTTTGGGAACGCAGTACGGAACCCCCACCATCCATCAAGGGTGGTGGGGGCTACGTTTTGTCCGGTTGTGACGGCGCTTCGGGCGCTGGGCCCTCCGTTGTTTGTCTCAGGTGAGGACTGCGAGGAGTGGGGTGTAGTGCTGGG
>NZ_KV811019.1:1480-2081 GCF_001812965.1 Actinomyces sp. HMSC075C01 | reverse complement strand
TTTGCTTCGGCTTGGGTGGGTTGGGGTGTGGGTGCGAGGCCCGGCTGCGAGTGTCGCCCTGTCTCCGTGCACCTGCGACCAGGAAGGCCGGCGCCCCGGGTTTTCGTTGCTGTGCCGGGGATTCTGGATGGGTGCCCCAGCGTGCGGGTGGCGGAGGGCCAGGCTATACTGTACATATGTTCGAAGGCGGTGTGCTTCCTCGTGTCCCGGCCGATTGTGCGGCCGGGACGCTGAGCGCGCCTGCCCAGGACGCGTCGGCGGGGACTGCGACCTGCCCTGAGGACGTGGCGGGCCTGCTGGGGTCCTTGGCCGCCGGCGGAGCACTGGCCGGCGTGGTGGAGGGACTGCTGGCCCACCTACTGGTCACCACCCAGAACCACAACCACGACGACAGCGACGGTGGCGGCGATGGAAGTGGTGACGGTGAGGACTCCGCCGCTGATGGTGATGCGGTGCCGGCCCTGCTCACCAGCGAGTCCGGCGGTGATGCGAGTGGTGAGGATGCCTTGGTGGCTGGTGCTGAGGGACACAGGGTCGTGTCTCTGGAGGAGGTCGGCGGCACTGGGTTGCTTGGTCTGGGGGCGCGGGGTCTGGGGGAGCT
>NZ_KV811019.1:0-1380 GCF_001812965.1 Actinomyces sp. HMSC075C01 | reverse complement strand
GGGCGCGGGGTCTGGGGGAGCTGGCTGCGGCCTGTCACCGGCTGGCGGCCTGGGCTACGTGGGGCGAGTCCCTGGCGGCGGCGTGCCTGACCGGGTGCGCCGAGTTGTCGACCCATCCCGGCCAGTGGGGGCCAGACGGTCAGGTCTCGGAGGTGGTGGGCTATGAGGAGCGCAGGTTCAATGCCACCTGCCTGCTCTCGGCCCGCCTGGGCCTGTCTAGGAGCCGGGCCGGTCAGATCATCGATCACGGCAGCGCCCTGATGAACATGGGTTTCGGTCCCACTGAGGCCATGGAGCGGTGCGGGGTGCTGGATGCAGCCAAGGCGTCGCTGGTGACTCGCCGCCTGGGAGACGTGCCGGCTCCGGTGGCGCTGGCCGTTCAGGAGCGGGTGCTGCCTCAGGCGCCCAGGCGCAGCGTGTCCCAGGTGGGGCGGGACATTGAGCGGGCCCTGATGGAGACAGACCCCACTGGGCATGCCGAGCGCGTCCGGGTCAACCAGGAGCGGCGGTGCGTGTCGCGCCCCCGGCCCGCCGGTGAAGGCATGTCCCAGGTCCGCCTGCTGCTGCCGACCATGGACGCCCTGCTGCTGGACGCCACCTTGGACGCGATCGCCGCATCAGCCCGGGCAGCCGGCGAGCAGCGCACCCCGGCCCAGCTGCGCGCCGACGCGCTGGGCGCGATGACCCTGTCCACACTACGCACCAGCCAACAGACCGCCTTCGCCCAGCCTTCCCCGAAGAAAGCCGAGCATGGTGGCCAGGCCCAGGCTGAGGTTAATGGTTCCGGAGCGGCTGTCCCGGCACGGTTGCTGCCTGACGGGGTGCCTCTGGAAGGGCTCTTGGGGGCCTTGAGCTCCCTGGTGGGGTCCGCCAGCCCGTGGTGGACACCCTCAGGAACCGGCCACCTCCCCCTCCCCAAGAACATCCATGTCGACGTCCAGGTCACCGTCCCCCTAAGCAGCCTGGTTGGTCTGGCTCCACCCGACGACGGCCCCACCGGCAGCGACGATCCAGGAGACGGAGGCCCCGGCAAGAGCGCCGCCGCCACGCCTGATCCTCTCAGCGGTGCAGCATCCCCAGGCGGCAGGAGAAGCCTGCCCACCACCGGCGCCAGGAGTCTGCCCAGTTCCAGTGGGAGGAGTCTGCCTGGTTCTAGCGGGGGAAGTCTGCCTGAACCCGCCCCAGCTGCTCCCGCCACCTTGTTCTCCGCTGCTCACGCTTCCCAGCCCGCCGCGTCGTGCTCCGCTGCTTCCGTCTCCCAGTCCGCTGCCTCGCTCCCCGCCTCGTTGTCCGCCACGCCGGCTGAGGTCGCGGAGGTGCGCATCGGGGCGCGCAGCACGGCGGTACCGGCCCTGACTGCCTGGGCCCTGGCCGCCGGCG
>NZ_KV811018.1:0-244 GCF_001812965.1 Actinomyces sp. HMSC075C01 | reverse complement strand
ACACACGAACAAAATCAAGAACAGAACACACACCAACAGGCACGCGCTCTGAGCAATCAATTCGCAGAAATCATTACAGTAAGATGCTCGCGTCCACTATACAGTTCACAACCAACCCACCCACACCCACCCAGAACCCCCAAACAAAGGGAAGCCCCAGACAGGCCAGGCAACCAGGGCGCACTACCCCAGAACCCCGACAGCATGCCACCCCCACACACAAGCACGGGGGCACCCACCACCA
>NZ_KV811017.1:0-294 GCF_001812965.1 Actinomyces sp. HMSC075C01 | reverse complement strand
GCCCGCCGCTAGTCCCAGGGCCTCCAGGTCGGCGCTGGTCAGGTCGGTGGTGTGCTCCCATATCGCTGTCAGGCTCCGGCAGCCGGCCAGCACCCCGGTCACGGCCAGGGACAGGACCGTAGACAGGTTATGACGCACACCGCGCCTGTCGCGTGGGTCGGTGATGTTCCTGAGAACCTGGACCAGGGGCTGGCGCGACAAGGCGGTCGTGGTGGAAGATGACATCGGCGCGGGCTCCCAGGACGAAGGGATTGATTAGACACCACTCATCGTCCCTGCGGGGCCCGCGCCCCC
>NZ_KV811016.1:437-2424 GCF_001812965.1 Actinomyces sp. HMSC075C01 | reverse complement strand
CGCGACAAGACCACCCACCAGGTAGCCGATCGTGTAGGACCACAGGTAGCCCTCGATACCCGCGTGCGCTCGGACCAGGAGCAGGTAGGTGGACACCACCATGGCCAGCGCATTGATCAGCCCATAGACCACGAAACGGCGCACATGACCCAGACCGCGGGCGAGCTGAGTCGTGGCCTTGAACAGGCAGACGGAGCAGAACAGGGCGAAGAAGGCTGCCGCATGCTCCATGTTCCACAAGGCGCTGCCCAGGGCGCACAGCGCCCCGGTGCACAAGGCACCCCCGCCCAGGACCACCAGGGAACCGGCGAAGAGCTCATCCTTGGGAACGTCGTCGTCGATGGAGAATCGGTAGAGGGCCTCCACCACACCGAGCGAGAGCAACGGCAGCACGATCTCGATCGCGCTGTTGAGCAGCTCGGCCGTCCCGTACTCGCCAGCAGCCAGCGCAGTCGTGTACAAGGGCATGAGGACCAGGGAGACCGCCTTGACCGCCAGGCCCCCCAAGGCAAACACCAGAGTGTTACCCAGCAGGAGCCTCATGCGCCCCTTATGGCTTGTCGACATCGAACTGGGCCTTCCACTTCTCGATGAGGTCGACGTCCAGGCCGTGGATCCTGGTTGGCCAGGAGGACTCGACCAGGTCGGCCAGATCGGTCTCGATGGAGTCGCGCTCCACCAGCGGCAGGGAGTAGTCCTTCGCCATCTCCCGCGCGCGGTAGTCGATGGCCACGATGATGGCTCGCCGCTTGCGCTGCAGGGCGAAGATGCCCCCGTGCAGGCGGTTCCCCACGTAGTCGACGCCTCGGTCGAGCACCTCCCGGAAACCCGCCAGGCTCGGCGTGACGATTTCGACGCCGTCGGCCGCCCCCAGGGACTGCAGGTAGCCCAGGTCGTCGATGGTCTGGGGCCAGAAGTGCAATCGCGAGTAGCTCCTGCGCAGCACGTCGATCATCGCTCGGTCCTTGCGCGGGCTCGGGTGGTAGGAGGTGAGCGTGAAGACCACCTCATCGCCCTTGGCGTGGGCAATGGTCTCGCAGTGCTCGGGGGTCAGTCCCCACAGGGTGGGGCAGCCGGTGTTCCAGGCCCGCAGCCCCACCCGCTCTAGGAGATGCTTGGTGCGCTCGTCGCGCACTGAGTGCACGACGTCGTGGGACAGCACCTTGCGGTAGAGGGCCCGCGTGTAGAAGTTGACCGACGAGGAGTTGGCCCCCGCACCCACGCCCAAACACACCGTGCCTGCGGCCATTCCGCAGTTGAGGTAGTTGATGTTCCACGTCGGCAGAGGCCGCAGCATATTCGTGTACAGAGCGTTGGTGCCGCACAGAAGCTTGATGTCAGCGTCTTTGAAGATACTGAGCTTGCGCCTGGACAGAAGATACTGCGCAGGAGTGTACATCGGGGTGTGGGTGGCCAGGCGCATGACATAGTTCGAGGAGAACAGCTCGCGCCAGTTCATCTCAATGGATCGCCCAATGATCTCATCCCCCATATTGAGAGAACCAACAGATGTATCCAAAAGAAGAACACGCTTCATAATCTTCCCTTACTGCATCAGCAAGACACCTCAGCTCGACCATCCAGATCGGCTCGACAAGGATACGCTGTATTCACGGATTCGCCTTCGCAGAGACGTCACGGAAAGGCAACAGGGGTCGCTACGCTGTACAGTTAAGACAAAACACACTGGTGGATACAAAAGCAATTTCACAAGCAGAGCACTAAATCGTCTCTTGGCACACAAGATCGTTCCGCTGCTCACATTCTGCGCCGGGACTCCATGTCAGAGCCTGCGCAGTACTCCCCCGTTCCTGTGCCCCAGGGACTCCGTCACGGCTCGAGCGCTGCTGGTGAGAACCGTCATGTCGCTGGTTGCCAGCAGCCCCAGGCAGACCCAGGCCACGGCAGTCCGCCATGAGCCACTGTCGAAGGACATGCACGCGGTGATACCGATGAGCAGTGTGAGCTGGTAGGTGAGGCGCGGGCG
>NZ_KV811016.1:0-337 GCF_001812965.1 Actinomyces sp. HMSC075C01 | reverse complement strand
GGTACGAGAGCCACCCCGAGGATCACGTTAACCACCGCCCCCATCGCCGTGGAGGCCATGAGAACGCCGCTGTTCTTCAAGGCCTGGTAGAAGCTCTCGAAGAAGATGGTCATGACCCCGAAAGATGCGACCAGCATGAGCAGGGGGACGTAGCGCCACCCCTCGGCGAACTCGGCCTGGAGCATCACCCTGGAGATCGGCCGGTTCAGGGCAATGACCAGACCCGCGGCCGTCAGGGTGGCCAGCGAGTATCCCCGCAGAACAGAACCGAAGAATGCGCCTCGGTCGGGCGAGTCGATCTCACGGGCGGTGGAGTACTGCCAGGCCTGCTGAAACA
>NZ_KV811015.1:13109-15305 GCF_001812965.1 Actinomyces sp. HMSC075C01 | reverse complement strand
CCCAGGATGCGGGTGCGGTCTTCGAGGGTCTGCTGGCTCAGGGCGATGGCTTCGTTGAGCCTGCCGGCTGCCTGGTAGGCGTAGGCGAGGTTGTTGCGTGTGGTGAGGGTGTCGGGGTGGTGGGGTCCCAGGATGCGGGTGCTGTCTTCGAGGGTCTGCTCGTGCAGGGTGATGGCCTCGTCGAGCCTGCCGGCTGCCTGGTAGGCGTAGGCGAGGTTGTTGCGTGTGGTGAGGGTGTCGGGGTGGTGGGGTCCCAGGATGCGGGTGCTGTCTTCGAGGGTCTGCTCGTACAGGGTGATGGCCTCGTCGAGCCTGCCCGCGTCGCAATAGGCGCCAGCGAGGTTGTCGCGTGTGGTGAGGGTGTCGGGGTGGTGGGGTCCCAGGATGCGGGTGCTGTCTTCGAGGGTCTGCTCGTACAGGGTGATGGCCTCGTCGAGCCTGCCCGCGTCGCAATAGGCGCCAGCGAGGTTGAGACGCGCGGTCAGGGTGCTGGGGTGATCGGGGCCCAGGGTGTCGCCCGCCCGTGTGACAGAATCAGTAAGGGTAAGTGCCAGTTGTGGCATCCCAAGGTCGGTCGCATTCCGCAGAGTCGTTGCTAGTAGTGCAGCAAATTCCGGATCGGAGAATAGAGGGCGAGAGTAGCCTTGTGATGTGACGGTACCTATTTGTTCGACGAGATTGCGTGTTTCCTGTCGCTGCTGTTCAAAATTATCTAGCCGGTCCACGTCGATCTCGTTGAGAAGGGTTGTTGTGTTCGCGCGTGCCTCGTTGAGCTTCTCTTGGTTACTCAGGTAGGTTTCGCGATAAACTTGCCCCTGGAGGCGGTGAATGATGGTCTTGTTGCTGTCGATGGATTCTTGGAGAATTGATGATCTCTTCAGGAATGACAGGGTGTCTCGAACTGCGTCGGAGTCATCGTCGAGCTCCAGAAGCCAGTGAGTCGGTACTCCGGAAGCAGCGAGAAGGGACAGTATGCCAAGGAGTGAGGTGGCGATGCTCTCCTGCTGAGGGTGTTTGGTTCTGAGCTGCTCCAAGGCCTGCTCGTACGCCATTAACAGTGCGACTCCGACGGCGTCCGGGTAGTCATCGCCCTCGAGACGACTGATGCTTGACTCGAGCGGGTGATTACTCAGCCTGTCAAGGTAGCCGGACAAGGTGTATTCACCCCATTTTGCTGTCGCAGCCACTTGGGTCACGGCGACAGGAAGATCGCCAAGCACCTCTGCGATCTGGTCAGCCGCATCTCGGTGAGCGTCACCGGTGCGTTGGCAGAGAAGAGCGATCGACTGCTCCCGTTCAAAGACGCCGACTACCATTGGTGACCACCCCAAACTGTTCCAGTCAAGGTGGCGTGTGGTGGTGGTGATGACCCGGACTCCGCTGCCCTTGGGGATGAGATCTCTCAGGTCGTCGAGATTCTCCACGTTGTCGAAGACGAAGAGACGGTCCGCCGCATCTGCTGAGTGCAGCAGATCCAAGAAGCGCCGAACAACGATCTCCGGAGACACGTCCTTCGGCGCATCGATACCGATCCGTATTGCGAGCTCGTAGAGATCGGCGACAAGCTCCTTACGTGAGGCTGCATTGATCCACGCGACCAGGGGCCAATCCTCGTTTTCGCACCTGGCCGCAACGGCCGCGGCCAGCTGAGTCTTGCTGCTTCCTCGCATCCCTGTCAGAACTGTCTTCGGTTCAGCGTGAGTGAAGATGGCATCGAAGAAATTATCCTGCCCTTCTCGCTTGACGAAACCTGCGGTGACCTGGGGGCGGCTGCCGAAGCGAATCCGAGTGGGCAAGGCGGATTGGTTTCGAGTGACCGCGCTATGGATCTCCTTAATATCCGTAGCCATCGTCTTGGTGTCGGAAGCCACTTCCCTCACGCGGTCGTTAGTCTCTGCTTGCCCCTCCAGCAGTTGCTCCTGCCCGGCAAGCAGCTGCTCCTGGCCTGCGAGCAGCTGCTTGAGCGCGGCGAGGTCGAAGCCCCGTGAGCCTGGCGCGAGACGGATGAACTCTTCGGCAACGATGCGGTTCAGGTCATTGAAGAAGGGCTCGGCTGCCGCCTCGACGTTCTGGCGGCGGCCAGCCGCTCGCCGTCGGAGGTAGGTCTCGAAGTTGTCCGGGAACCGCACCGCTTCAAGGACTGCGGCGTCGTCCCCGCTGAGCTCTTTGAGCGCCACCTCCATCTCAGTGACGGCT
>NZ_KV811015.1:12763-13009 GCF_001812965.1 Actinomyces sp. HMSC075C01 | reverse complement strand
CTCGCCCCTGTTGCAGACGTCTCAGGCTGCGCCACGCGTTGAGGGCCTCGCTAGGCAGTGACGCCGCGCTGCTCCACGAAGGATCGACGGCCACAGCGGCCCCGCGCATGAGCAGCCCGGTGATGCTGGCAGACAGGACAGCGAGGGAGAGGGGATCGGCCATGCCGCTATCGTACAAGCGGTCAGCGGCCCCGAAACAGAATTTTCACGACATTGACTGACTCGGCGGCGACGAGCTCGACG
The DNA here is from genome assembly GCF_001812965.1 of Actinomyces sp. HMSC075C01. NCBI lineage: Bacteria > Bacillati > Actinomycetota > Actinomycetes > Actinomycetales > Actinomycetaceae > Actinomyces > Actinomyces sp. HMSC075C01. Next base: position 12,766 of record NZ_KV811015.1, on the reverse strand, counting down.
AGG
>NZ_KV811015.1:11844-12663 GCF_001812965.1 Actinomyces sp. HMSC075C01 | reverse complement strand
CACTGTCTCACAGCCCACCGACATCAATGACGGCGGCCTGTGGCGGTCAGTCGCCGGCTTCCTGGTCCGGGTCCTCCTCGGTGCCGTCCTGCTCGTCCTCTGAGTCCCATGGCGTCTCAAAGAGTGCCTCCGCATCCTCAATTCTTCCTGCGGTGCGATAGACGTCGGCGAGGTTGTCGCGTGAGATGAGGGTGTCGGGGTGGCGGGGGCCCAGGATGCGGGTGCGGTCTTCGAGGGTCTGCTCGTACAGGGTAATGGCCTCGTTGAGCCTGCCGGCAGTCTGGTAGGCGCTGGCGAGGTTGTGGCGTGAGATGAGGGTGTCGGGGTGGTGGGGTCCCAGGATGCAGGTGCGGTCTTCGAGGTTCTGCTCGTACAGGACGATGGCCTCGTCGAGCCTACCCGCGTCGTGGTAGGCAACTGCGAGGTTGTGGCGTGAGGTGAAGATGTCGGGATGGTTGGGACCCAGAACTCTCAACTGGTCGTTGAGGTTCTGTTCGTGCAGGGTGATGGCCTCGTCGAGCCTACCCGCTGCTTGGTAGGCGCTGGCGAGGTTGTTACGTGAGGTGAGGGTGTTGGGGTGGTTGGGACCCAGAACTCTCAACTGGTCGTTGAGGTTCTGTTCGTGCAGGGTGATGGCCTCGTCGAGCCTTCCCGCTGCTTGGTAGGCGCTGGCGAGATTACCTCTCGTTATGAGGGTATCGGGATGGTTGGAGCCGAGGATGTGGGTACGGTTGGTGAGGTTCTGTTCGTGCAGGGTGATGGCTTCATCGAGTCTGCCTGCTGCTTGGTAGGCGTTTGCCAGGTTATTGAGTGAAGCCA
>NZ_KV811015.1:0-11744 GCF_001812965.1 Actinomyces sp. HMSC075C01 | reverse complement strand
TGAGTGAAGCCAGAGTGTCGGGATGATCGGGTCCTAGGGCGCGGATGCGGTTTTCAAGGTTGTGCTCGTACAGGGCGATGGCCTTGTCGAGCCTGCCCGCGTCCCGTAAGACGCTGGCGAGGTAGTTGCGTGCGGCCAGGGTGCTGAGGTGATCGGGGCCTAGGAACCGGAGCCTATTGATTAGGTTTTGGTTGAGCAGTTCAAGGGCGTCTTGGAGTCTGCCTGCTGCGTGGTAGGCGTTTGCCAGGTTATTGAGTGAAGCCAGAGTGTCGGGATGATCGGGTCCCAAGATACGGGTACGGTCGGCGAGGATCTGTTCGTACAGGGTGATGGTTTCGTGGAGTCTTCCTGCTTCTTGGTAAGCGCCAGCGAGGTTGTTGCGGAAGGTGAGAGTGCCGGGGTGGTGGGGTCCCAGAATTCGTTCGGAATCCTCGAGGTTTTTCTCATATAGGGTGATTGCCTCCTCGAGTCTACCCATCTCTTGTTGAGTGCCGGCGAGGTTATTGCGCGAGGTCAGGATGTCGGGGTGATTGGGGTCCAGGATGCGGATGCGATCAGTGAGAACTTGCTCGAACAGAGACGCGGCGCCTTCGAGATCACCCCTGTCCCGACTGGCATTGGCGAGCGTGTTGAGTGAGGTCAAAGTGGCTGGATCTGTGCTTCCAAGTAGTTTTCTGGAGTGCTTGAGGTTCTTTTGTACTAACGCGACGGCCTTTTCTGTCTGGCCTTCTAATAGGTAGGCGTCGGCGAGGCTGTTGCGTGAGGTGATGATATCAGGGTGGTCTACCCCTAGTGTGTCACTGGCTTTAGTGAGTGGATTAATTAGGGTGAGTGCGACTTGATGCATGCCGAGTTGCCATGCTTTTTTAAGGGTTCTTGCGAGTATTGTGGCGATGGTGGGGTTGGTGAATAAAGGAAGTGAGTGTTCTTGGGATGCGATGGTACTCAATTGGTCGATAAGGTCCTGTGTCTCTTGCTGTTCTTTTTCTGGACTGTCTTGAGTGTGTGTGCTAATGCTCTCCAGTACACTTATTGCCACGGAAGCAACGGCATTCATTTCTGTTTCCATGCTGAGGTGGTTCTCTCTGAAAACTCGCCCTTGAAGTTGATGAATTAGGGTCTTCTTGCCATCCGCCGAGATTTGACATACTGAGGAGTTTAATAGTGCACTGAGAGACTTCTTGGCGTTCTCTGTGTCGTTATAGTCTTCCAGCCATGCGGTAGGTACCCCTGGCGCTGCGAGCAGAGATAGTGTGCCTATCTGATGGATTGACAATTGTCCCTGCGTGGAGTTTTTCTTCTTGATACTGTCTATCGTTGCTTTACATGCAAGCCATAAAACCGTGCTGATTCTTTCTGGGTAATACTCGCCTTCTTGTTTACTAATAGTATCTGCTAGTGGAAGACTGTTTAGGCTGCGAAGGTATTCAGTGAGAGTGGATCTCAAATTACGGGCTGTTGTGGCGGCTTGAGTTATGGCGACAGGAAGGTCTCCAAGTGTGCTTGCAATTTGGTTGGCTGCGTCGCGATTAGTATCGCCAGTGCGTTCGCAGAGGAGGGTGATCGACTGGTCTCTTTCAAAGACGCCGACTGTGATTGGGTGCCATCCGAGACTGTCCCAGTCGAGGTGGCGTGTCGTGGTGATGATGACCCGGACTCCTTTACCCTCAGGGGTGAGGTCTTTCAGGTCGTCGAGGTTCTCTACGTTGTCGAATATGAAAAGACGGTCAGCCGCTTCTGCTGAGCGCAACCTATTCAGGAAGCGTCGAGCAGTGAAATCCGGTGTTTTGTCGTGTGGAGCGTCGATCCCGGTCAGTGTGGCGAGTTCATAGAGAGTGGCAATGAGTTTCTTACGTGACGCCGCGTCGATCCAGGCGACTATGGGCCATTCCTCGTCCTCGCACTTGGCGGCAATCATGGCTGCCAGCTGAGTCTTGCCGCTCCCTTTCATTCCCGTTAATACAGTGCGAGGCTCGTTGTGGGAGAAGACGGCGTCGACGAGTTGATTCTGCGCTGCTCGTGGAACGAAGTTGATGGTAACCATAGGGCGGCTGCCGAACCGAATCTGTGTGGGGATGGCGTGTAGTTGAGCGCGTGTGTTTTGGATGCTGTCGATAATCCTGTCCAAGCGCTCGTAAGTTTTCGCGTACTGATCTAGCAGTCGTTCCTGCCCGACAAGTAGCTGTTCCTGGCCTGCGAGTAGCTGCTTGAGCGCGGCGATGTCGAAACCGCGTGAGCCTGGTGCGAGATGGCTGAACTCTTCGGCGACGATGCGGTTCAGGTCATTGAAGAAGGGCTCGGCTGCTGCCTCGACGTTCTGGCGGTGGCCCGCCGTCCGCCGTCGGAGGTAGGTCTCGAAGTTGTCCGGGAACCGTACCGCTTCAAGGACTGTGGCGTTGTCCCCGCTGATCTCTTTGAGCGCCACCTCCATCTCAGTGACGGCTCCAGCCAGGGCGGATTGAGTGACGCTGGTCCGCTCGTACCGTTCGCTGGCGGCATCCACCTGCTTCTGAAGTCGGGCCTTGATTGACGCCTCCAGCGGATTCTCCTGCCCACCTCGCCCCTGTTGCAGACGTCTCAGGCTGCGCCATGCGTTGAGGGCCTCGCCTGGCAGTGACGCCGCGCTGCTCCACGAAGGATCAACGGCCACAGCGGCTCCTCGCATGAGCAGCCCGGTGATGCTGGCAGACAGGACAGCGAGGGAGAGGGGATCGGCCATGCCGCTATCGTACAGGCGGTCAGTGGCGTCGAAGCAGAATTCTTACGGCGTCCCGAAGAGCTTCTCCGCATCCTCAATTTTTCCAGCGGCGCGATAGGCGCTGGCGAGGTTGCCGCGCGAGGTGAGGGTGACAGGGTGAGCAGGTCCCAGGGTGCGGGTGCGGTCCTCGAGGGTCTGCTCGAACAGGGGGATGGCCTCGTCGAGCCTGCCCGCATCCCGGTAGACGCCGGCGAGTCTGTGGCGTGAAGCCAAGGTTTCAGGGTGGTCGAGGCTCAGGGTGCGGGCGACGTCGTCGAGGTTCTGCTCGAAGAGGGGGATAGCCTCGTCGAGCCTGCCTGCATCCCGGTAGACGCCGGCGAGCGTGGCGCGCGAGGCCAAGGTCTCAGGATGGTCGGGACCCGAGAGGCGGGTGAAGTCGGTGAGGTTCTGCTCGAACAGGGGGATGGCTTCGTCTACTCTGCCCGCGTCCCGGTAGGCGCCGGCGAGGCGGTGGCGTGATGCCAAGGTTTCGGGATGGTTGAGGCCCAGGACGCGGCTGACATCGTCGAGGTTCTCCTGGTAAAGGGGGATGGCTTCGTTGAGCCTGCCCGCATCCCGGTAGGTAGCGGCGAGGTTGTTACGTGCGGCCGAGGCGCCGGGGCTGTCGGGGCCCATGATGCGCATGGCGTCTGCGACGATCTGCTGTTTCAGGGTGATGGCTTCGTCGAATCTGCCCGCTTCCCAGTAGATGTCGGCGAGATGGTCACGTGAGGTGAGGGTGCTGCGGTGGTCGGGGCCCAACACGCGGCTACGGCCGCAGAAAACCTGCTCGTACAGGGTGATGGCCTCGTCGAGCCTGCCGGCTGTCTGGTAGGCGCCGGCGAGGTTGAAACGTGAGGTCAGGGTGCTGGGATGGTCGGGGCCCAGGACGCGGACGGAGTCCTCGAGAGTCTGCTCGTACAGGGCGATGGCCTGTCGAGCCTGCCGCTCGCCCGGTAGGCGCCGGGGAGGCTGTTGCGTGAAGCCAGGGTACCGGGGTGGTGGGGACCCAAAGCGTCGCAGGCCCGGGTTACCGAGTCAGTGAGACCAAGGGCTAGCTGCGACATCCCAAGGCTGGTCGCGTCGTGCAGTGTCTCGGCGAGCTTTGACGACACCCCTGGCTCAGAAAACAATGACTGAGAGTAGTCCTGTGATGTGACTGAGAGAAACTGCTCGATGAGATGGTGGGTCTCGTGTCGCCGCTGTTCACCATCCTCTAGGCTGTCAACGTCAATCCCGCGGAGAACTGATGTGGCGCACGTACGCGCCTCACCAAGATTCTTCTGGTCATCCAGGTAGGTTTTCTTGTACACGTGTCCCTGGAGCCGGTGAATAATGGTCTTCTCGCCGTCGCTGGATTCATGGATGACGGAAGCACTCTTCAGAACAGACAGAGTGTCGCGTACTGCCTCGGAGTCGCCGTCGAGCCTCGAGAGCCAGTGAGTCGGCACTCCGGAAGCAGCCAGGAGGGACAGCGCGCCGAGGAGCGATACGGCGATCCTCTCCCGCTGAGGGTGCGTGGTTCTGAGCTGCTCCAAGACCTGTTCATAAGCCATGAGCAGAGCGGTGCCGACGGCGTCCGGGTAGTTATCACCCTCGAGGCGACTGACGCGTGAATCGAGCGGGTGATGACTCAGCCTGTCAAGGTAGCCGGATAAGGCGTATCCACCCTGTTGTGCTGTCGCAGCGGCTTGGGCTATGGCGACGGGCAGGTCGCCAAGCGCATCCGCGATCCGGCCAGCAGCTTCGCGGTGAGTGTCGCCAGTGTGCTCGCACAGGAGGGAGATCGACTGCTCCCGATCGAAGGTGCCCACCGTCAACCGCAGCCACCCCAGGCCGTCCCCGTCGAGATGCCCCGTGGTGGTGACGAGGGTCCGAACTCCAGCACCCTCGGGGATGAGGCCTCTCAGGTCGTCGGGATTCTCCACGTTGTCGAAGACGAAGAGGCGGTCCGCCGCCTCTGCTGAGCGCAGCCGATCCAGGAGGCGCCGAACAATGACCTCCAGAGGAATGTTCTTCGGTGCGTTGACACCGACCCGCAGTGCGAGCTCGTAGAGACCGGCAAGGATCTCCTTACGTGAGGCCGCATGAACCCACGCCACCAGGGGCCAGCCCTCCTCCTCGCACCTGGCCGCAACCGCAGCGGCCAGCTGAGTCTTGCCGCTTCCCCGCACCCCTGTCAGAACTGTGCGAGGCTCGGCGCGAGCGAGGACGGCGTCGAAGAGCTCATCCTGCCCCTGCCGCTTGACGAAACCTGTGGCGATTGCGGGACGACTTCCGAATCGAATGTGCGTGGGAGAAGCGGGTGGGTGGCGAGTGGTCATGCTGCGGATCTCCCCGATGTCCTTCGTCGTCGTCCTCAGCGGCTCATGAGTCTGCGCTTACCCCAGGGGTGGCCGCGCCGCCTATCGTACAAGCGGACGACGACGCTGGAACAGGAATCGTACGGCGTCGGAGCCCGACGCTGAGGACCACAGAAATCACGTGGGGCAACGGAGAAATCCGTTGCCCCACGTGAAGAATGCCGGCGGAGATGAATTGAGCCCGGCGGCAAGGGCTCCGTCAGGCGGCGATGGTGCCGGCGGAGACCAGGGCGATGATGATGAGGCCCAGCAGCACTCGGTAGACGAGGAAGGACGTGAACTTGTTGGAGGACACGAAGCGCAGCAGCCAGGCAATGGTCGCGTAGGCGACAACACCGGAGACGACGGTCGCGACAATGGTGGGCGTCCAGCCCACGGTGTTACTGATGGTGCTGGCCTCCGTTGCGGCCTCCAGCAGTCCGGCCGCGACCAGGGATGGGATGCCCATGTAGAAGGACAGGCGCGTGGCCGTCACCCGGTCGAACTTGAGAAACAGGCCGGCGGAGATCGTCGCCCCGGAGCGGGAGATGCCGGGGAACACCGGGGCCAGGGCCTGGAAGGCACCGATGATGAGGGCGTCCTTGACGGTCACGTCCTTCATGCCCTTGGTGAGGTTCTGCTGGCGGTCGGCAATCCACATGGCCCCCGACCAGATGATGAGGGCCCCAGCGATCACCCACAGGGAGCGGACCGGCCCCTCGATGAAGTCCTTGAACAGCAGTCCGACGGCGGCCACCGGGATCGATCCCAGGATGATGCCCCAGCCGAGCGTGTAGTCGGGGTCCTGGCGGGCCTGCTGGTTGCTCAGACCCCTGAACCAGGCGGTGACGATGCGGACGATGTCGGCCCAGAAGTAGATGATGGCGGCGATGATCGCACCGACCTGGATGACGGCGGTGAAGGCGGTCATGCCTGCGGAGTTGATCTCGTAGCCGAGCAGCTTCTCGACGATGTTGAGGTGCCCGGTGGAGGACACCGGGAGGAACTCGGTGATGCCCTCGACGATGCCGAGGAGGATGGCGTGCAGCCAGTTCAAAGGGACTCCTGGGGTGGATGGATGGTGGACTCACGGCAGGTTACCGGCGCACGAGGTGGGGAAACGGCCGGGTCACTGTGGTACCCGCCGCAGCGGTGGCGGTTCAGCCGCGCGGCGACACCGGGGCAAACGCCCAACTCTGTGGCCGCATATCAGTTTGTGTCCCTTTTATAACGTCGGATGCGGGACAAGTCCAGCCCGTGCGGCCCCGGCGTGTGGCCCCGAGGAGCGGCTGCTTCCGTCGTGCGGTGCCCAGTAGCGCCCCGCCCTCGTGCAGCGTGGGCTAGCCCTTACCTAAGGTGTCCTGGCTCACTTTTGTGCGTTTTAGATCTTTTAGATCATTTATAACTTCGGGGTGCACTGACGTCCAGCAGAAGTGAACGTCGGCTCAACCCGGGGTCGCTCAGTCCGTCTCGGCGCTCAGGTGGTGCAGGGCGACGTCGTGCAGCAGCGAGTTCGTGGCCACCGCGTTGCCCCCGAAGGGGCCGGGCTCGCCGTCCAGGGAGGTGAAGCGTCCGCCCGCCTCGGTGACCACGGGCACGAGCGCCGCCATGTCGTAGAGCTCGAGCTCGGGCTCGGCGGCCAGGTCCACGGCGCCCTCGGCCACGAGCATGTAGGACCAGAAGTCCCCGTAGGCGCGGGTGCGCCAGCACGACTGCATGAGCCCCAGCATCCCGCGCAGCCGCTTGGTCTGCGCCCACCCCGACAGCGAGGAGTAGGACATCGAGGCCCGGGAGAGGTCGTCGACGCCGGACACCGACAGCCGCCGCGCCGAGCTCAGGGAACGTCCGGTCCAGGCCCCGCCGCCGGACACGGCCCACCAGCGCCTCCCCAGCGCGGGGGCCGAGACCAGCCCGACGACGCACTGGCCATCCTCGATGAGGCCGATGAGCGTGGCCCACACCGGCACGCCCCGCACGAAGTTCTTGGTCCCGTCGATCGGGTCGATGACCCACTGGCGTGAGGAGTGCCCGGTGGTGGGCAGCTCCTCGCCCAGGACGGAGTCGCGCCCGCGCGCCCGCCCCAGCTGTTCGCGGATGACGCGCTCGGCCTCCTTGTCGGCCTCGGTGACCGGCGTGAGGTCCGACTTGGTCTCCACGGTGAAGTTGCCGGCGTCGAAACGGGCCTGGGTGAGGCTGTCCACCTTGTTGGCGATCGTGTGAGCCAGGTGCAGGTCGTCGCGCCAGCGCCGCTGCTTGGCCGGGGGAGCCGTCAGTGCGGGCGGCGCCGCTGCCGGTGAGGGCGCCGCGGGCGGTTCCGGAAAGACGGGGCGCTGTGGGCGGGGAGTCTCGCTCATGGCACCACGGTAACGGGGGAGCGGGCTCGGTGAGACCCCACCGTCGTCGGGCGCGCCACCCGGCAGGCCGCCCGGCGCGTGTCGAGCCGTTACCTCGCCGTGAGATTCCAGGTGACGTCAGAGGTGCGGTGGAGGTGTGGGCGAGAGGTGGGTTTTTCTCGTTATATTGCGGAAGAACGGTGTCGGTCATCGCACGGATAGGTGCCTTCGATTTGGCGGCCCGTTACTGGTTCGTTACGCTGGCGAGTATGACCCAACCCGGGAGGCTCAATGCAGCATAATGCCGGTTTTACCAGGGATGACGTCGTCACAGCGGCCCTTGAGATCGGTGTGGACCGGTTCACGATGGGTAAGGTGGCGCGTCGGCTCGGGGTGAGCGCGGCTGATCTGGGACGCACCGTCAGCTCGCGCGACGACCTGCTCGTGGCCTGCCTGGAGCGTGTGTCCGCCGACGCCACACTGCCCCCCACCGGCCTGAGCTGGCAGGACTACCTGCGCCGGCTCTCCGACTCGCTGTGGGACCTGCTCGACGCCCATCCCGGCCTGGACCACACCCTCATCAACCTGGCCTGGGCCTACGTGCCCTTCATGTCTGTGGCCAAGCGCGCCCACAACGCCCTCGTCTCCGGTGGCCTGCGCAGCGAGGACGCCTACCTGGCACTCAACTACACCCTCTCGACGGTTCTGACCGCCCACCAGCAGGCGGTCGCCATGGCCGAGACCGTCGAGTCCGACCGTCAGCCGGGCCGGAGCGAGCGCGGCATCGACGTCGCCACCCGCATGTGGGACGAGCGCTTCGGCGACTCGAACGCCGCCCTGGGCATGCGTGGGCCCAATGAGCTGCACAGTGGCGACGACGCCGACCGCGTCCCCTTCCGCCCCAAGGAGTCCTGGCTGGACCGCGGTGCGATGGCTCCCAAGCTGGAGGTCATCATCGGCGGCTTCTCCAGCCTGAGCGACGTCCTGTCCGGCGCCGGGAGTCCCGGCGCCTCACGGGGGCCATCCCCCGCCTCACAGTCCAACGACACCAGGGAGTCCTCCGTGAACACTCTCGTCCTCGTCTTCCATCCCAACATCTCCGAGTCCCGGGTCAACAAGGCCCTGGGGGCCGCGGCGGAGTCGCTCGGCGGCAACATCACCGTGCGCTACATGTACGACCTCTACCCCGACTTCAACATCGATGTGGCCACCGAGCAGGCGGCTCTGCTGGGTGCCGACCGCATCGTGCTGCAGTACCCCATGTACTGGCTCTCCTGCCCGCCCCTGCTCAAGAAGTGGCTCGACGACGTCCTCACCTTCGGCTGGGCCTACGGCTCGACCGGCACTGCCCTGCACGGCAAGGAGCTCCTCCTGGCCGTCAGTGTTGGCGGCGCCGGCAGCGCCTACGGCCGCGAGGGCGCGCACATCTACACGATTCACGAGTTCCTGCGGCCCATGCAGGGAACCTCGCGAGTCATTGGCACCAAGTACGCGGTGCCCTTCCTGTCGGTGGGCGCCCTGGAGATCACCGATGAGGCCATCGCCCGTCGGGCGCAGGACTACGCCGCGGTCCTCCAGACCCCCGAGCTTCCGCTGCTCGACATCTTCGGCTGAGGCGCTTTACGTCCCTGAGCCTGCTGGGTCCCCGTCGGCGCGATGGCCGGCGGGGACCCGGCGTATCTGTGGGGAGCGCCGTAGGATTTCGGCATGGTTGAGATCGTCGCGTACCGGCCGGAGCAGCGTCAGGTGCTGCTGGACCTGTCCCTGCGCGCCTGGGCTCCGGTCTTCCCACTCATGGAGCAGGACGTGCCCGCCTTCGTCTACCGCTCCTTCTATCCTGAGGGCTGGCGGCAGCGACAGTTCTCCGATCTTGCCGAGGTCCTCGACGGCGAGCCCGACGGCGTCGACGTCGCCGTTCTTGACGGTCGCCCGGTGGGCTGGGTGTGTACCCGGTTGCATCCCGAGGACAGGATGGGGGAGGTCTATATCGTCGTCGTCGACCCCGACTACCAGCGTCGCAGCATCGGACGGGCCCTCATGGACCACTCCATGGAGCGGGCCCGGGCGGCCGGGATGGCCATGGTGATGGTGGAGACCGGTGGGGACCTGGGGCACGCCCCGGCCCGTGCCACCTACGAGGGGCTCGGCTTCCGGCGCTGGCCGGTGGCGCGTTACTTCAAGGACCTGACCGACGGCGACTGAGGCGCCCGTGAGACGCCCCGAGGGCCCAGGCCGGCGAACCCGGCCTGGGCCCTCGGGCATGTGGACGCTGCCTGCTGGCGGAGTCAGCCGCGGCGGTCCAGAACCGGCAGGTTCGTGGACTGCAGGGTGGCGGCGTAGTCCTCGGCCCGCTGAGCCAGGGCCTCATCGGTGATGGTGAGGATCCCGGTGGTGGTGAAAGGCACCAGGTAGGTCATCTGGACCATGTTGGCCGTCGCCTGGAGGGGGCGCAGCAGCTCGGTGAGCGTGTAGCCGTAGGAGGACTCGTGGCTGTAGGCCTCGCCGGGGCCACCGGTGCTCACGGCCACGAGCAGCTCCTTGCCGGCCAGGGCCTTTCCGGTGGAGCCGTAGGCCCACCCGTAGAGGAGCACGTCGTCCTGCCACTGCTTGAGCAGGGCGGGGGTGGAGTACCAGTACATGGGGAACTGGAGGACGACCCGGTCGGCGGCCTCCAGGGCGGCCTGCTCGGCGGCGACGTCGACCTTCTGGTCGGGGTAGATGTCGTACATGTAGCGCACGGTGACGTCGTTACCGAGGGTCTCGGCCTTGGCCGCCAGGGGCCGGTTGGCGCGCGAGGCGGACATGTCGGGGTGGAAGACGAGAACGAGGGTCTTCATGAATGCTCCTGTTGTCAGACGGTGATGGTGGGGGTGTGCGGCTCGGATCAGGGCTCCAGGAGCACCTTGATGGCGCGGCGCTCGTCCATGGCCTTGTAGGCCTCGGGGGCCTCCTCCAGGGGCAGGCGCAGGGTGAAGACCTTACCGGGGTTGATGTCGCGCTTGAGGATGCGGTCGATGAGGTCGGGCAGGAAGCGGCGCACGGGCGCGGGGCCGCCCAGCATGTGGATCTCGGCGAAGAAGAGATGGTCCCCGGGCAGGGAGACGCCGTGCGCCACGCCCACGTAGCCCAGGTGCCCGCCGGGGCGGCAGGAGGCGATGGCCTGCATCATCGAGGTCTGGTTGCCCACGGCCTCGACGACGCCGTGAGCGCCGTAGCCGCCGGTGAGCTCTTTGACCTTCGCGGCGCCCTCGTCGCCACGCTCGGCGATGATGACGTCGGCGCCGAACTCGCGGGCGAGCGCCGCCCGGTCCTCGTAGCGGGAGAAGATGATGACCTTCTCAGCCCCCAGGGCCTTGGCGGCCAGGACGGCGGACAGGCCCACGGCGCCGTCGCCGACCACCGCGATGGTCTTGCCGGGGCCGGCCTGGGCAGCGACGGCCCCGAACCAGCCGGTTCCCAGGACGTCTGAGGCGGCCAGCAGTGAGGCGATGATCTCGGGGTCCTCGGGCTTGCCGCCGGGAACGACGACGAGCGTCCCGTCGGCCAGGGCCACGCGCGTGTACTCGGCCTGGGTGTCCCCGATGAACCCACCGTTGGCGCAGCGCGACTGGAAGCCGTCCTCGCAGATTTCGCAGGTGTTGTCGCTCAGGCAGAAGGAGCCGACGACGAAGTCGCCGACCTTGACGTTCTTGACCTCGTCGCCGACCTCGACGACGGTGCCCACGTACTCGTGGCCCATGGGGCGGGCCTTCTCCAGGGGGGAGATACCCCGGTAGGGCCATAGGTCCGAGCCGCACACGCAGGCGGCCTCGAGCTTGACGACAGCGTCGGTGGGCTCGATGACGTGGGGGACCTCGCGGTCCTCGACACGGACGTCGCCGGCGGCGCGCAAGACGACGCCGCGCATGGTGGTGGGCAGGGCGGGAGCAGAAGCAGTCAAAGGTAGGTCCTCACATCAGTGCGGGTTGATATGTGAAGACTAGGCGCGGGCCTCGGCGCAGGTCCACCGCTTGGCAGGTTCTGTCAGGGCCACCCAGCGGGGCCGCGAGGGGTCGGTCTTGGTTCGTGAGGTTGGTGTGTTTCGGCCCGAGCGCGGGCGAAGACCGGTGCCGGTGAGCGGGCAGCGAGGCTCGCAGGCGGTCGGGGATGATCGCGCTCGGCCGAAGCCGGGGTGCGGGCGGCGCCGTTTCCTATCTGGTCTCGCCGCCCGACGCCGTGTCCCGGGTCTTGCGCGGAAGCGGCAGAACCAGCGGGGGCCCGGTGAGCGGGGCGGAGATGACCTGGACCGCGGGGCCGAGTGGACTGCTAGGTGTTTTTCGGACAGTACTTGTT
>NZ_KV811014.1:0-5737 GCF_001812965.1 Actinomyces sp. HMSC075C01 | reverse complement strand
CACTAACCAATCCCCTTGGAATCAATCATCTAGTCCTGACACCCGATTCGTGATCTACGATGGGGTGTCGCGGCTGCATCCGCAGCCGGTGATGACTCGCCCTCGTCCCGTTCTCCAGGAGAATCGCCTTGCCTCCTCCCGCCTCGCGTGTTCGGCGCAGCTCCTCCCTCATGCCCGTCACCGTCGTCTACGAGCGCATCCCGGTGGACATCTCGCTGCCGGTCGATCTCCCCCTGGTCGAGGTGGTTCCAGCCCTGGCGCAGAAGCTTGAAGGGCTGGGGGAGGAGGCCTCGGCTTACGGCATGTGCTTGACCACGCAGGCGGGTCGTGTTCTCGACGACTCCCTGTCACTGGCGGATCAGCGCGTCGGCGCAGGCGACGTGCTGACGCTCGACCTGCGCAGCACAGAGGCGGAGCACCGCTACGACGATCTGACCGAAGCGGTCGCCGCCGCAGTGGAACGTCAGCAGGTCGCCTGGGACCCCAAGGACACGCTGACCCTGTCGGTGGGAGCCACGTGCCTGCTCTTCACCGCCGGAGGCGCCCTGCTCCTGCGCCAGGGGCCCGGAGGATGGGTGACCCCGGCCTGCGCGGCGGTGGCGGCGGTGCTGCTGATCCTGGCCGCACTGGCCATCAGGCAGATGAAGGAGAAGGGGGCCTGGGCACTGGTCATCACGGCGGCAGTACTCGCCGGCGTGACCCTCCACACCGGGTTCCAGGGACCGCCGACCGGACTGAGGATGGCGGCCGCGGGCGCCGTCGGCGCCTCACTCCTGGGCGCCTGCATACCGTTGCTGGACCGCGATCGTCCGCTGCTCGCAGGCCCCCTGCTCGTGTGCGTGGCCATGATGGCCACGGGGCTGGGGACCCAGGCGCTCGGCTACCGGTTGGCGCCGGTTCTCGCTCTGGTCAGCGCGACCGCTGCCGGCATCTCGCTCCTGACCCCGTGGCTCGCACTCGCCTCAGTCCCAGTGACCATCAGCCTGCCCAACCAACCAGAGGGGTATCACCGAGCCGAGGACGAGGGGCCGATCAAGGCGGCGCTGACATCTCGCATCCTGAACATGCACGGGCTGGTGCTGTCCGTGCGTATCGCCTGCTCGATGATCGTGCTGGTCTCGGTCCCGGCTCTCGCCTCGGTCGGATACGACGGCGTCGCCCTGGTCGCCGCCATCGCGGTCGCCGCGATGCTGAGCACGCGTGCGGTCCGTTCACGGGCGGATGTGACGGCCGGCGTCGTGGGCGGCATGCTCATTTTGGCGACGTTGGTGCTCGTGATCGTCCTCAAACAGGCCGACGTCGTCATGCCCATGGTCGTGCTGGTCGGGGTCGTGGGCCTCGTGGTCCTTCTTCTCAATGTCCTCGGGCCCACGTACCGTCCGAGGCTGGCGCGCCTCACCGATGTCATCGAGATCCTGGTCCTGCTGTCCATCGCACCCCTGGCCGCCCTTGTCATCGGAGTGCTGTGATGGCTTCCAATAAGGACATCCTCAGTGCGCAGCGGTTCAACCGCCAGCGCCTCGTCATGGCCTTCAGCGCGGGGACGCCGGGGGGCCGGGAGGTGGAGCCGCGCAACATGCTCCGACCAGTGATCGGCGGGATCGCGATCGCGCTGGTCATCCTTCTGGTCTCACTGGTCATCGGTCGATTCACCTCCCCGCTGCCCAATGACTGGCAGAACAACACCCTCGTCATCGTGAAGAACGAGGGGACGCGCTACGTGACCATCCGCGGACGTCTGCGCCCGGTCACCAACATCGCCAGCGCCCGCCTCCTGTCGGACCCGGGCTCCTTCAAGCAGACCACCGCCGGCGCCGACACGCTGAACGGCATCGAGAGGGGCTCGCAGGTGGGGATCGCCGACGCCCCGGAGTCACTGCCCACAGCGAAGTCCCTGGTGCCCCGGGGATGGGCCGCCTGCTCCTCCACCGCGGGCGCGACCTCGACCTTCGTCGGCTCAGCACCCTCGGGCATGAGCTCGGTGGGGCATGCGCTGGTGTCTGTGGGGAAGACCCACTATCTCATCGCCAACGGCCACCGCTACCCGATTCCCTCCGAGAACCTGGACGCCGCCCTCCACGCCCTGAATCTGGACACCGATCCCGTGGTCCCAGTTGACGCCACCTGGATCAACCTCTTTCCCCAGGGGAGCACGATCAAGCCCTTCTCCCTGTCGGACGCCGGCACCCCGGTGACCACCCTGTCCTCCTCGATCTCCAACCCCATCGCCGGCTCCCTGCTCGTGGTGTCCGACGGCTCAGGGGCTCAGCGCCACTACCTGGTACGAGCCGACGGCCGAGTCGCCCGCCTCAACGAGGTCGAGCTCGCGATGTACAAGCTCGGATCCCCCAACGTCGCTGAGCAGCAGGTCAACGCCTCGGACCTGAGCCAGGCCGGCACGACGACGTCGTCGGCCCCGTCCGACTGGCCCGACACGCTGGGCAAGGGCACCACTGAGAACCAGAGCGCCTGCGCCGTCCTCCAGGTGGACGCCTCGGGTCAGATGACCTCGACGATCAACGCAAGCAATCAGATCGACAAGGGCGGCGTGACAGTCAAGGGGGGAACGGGCGCTCTGGTGCGAGCGACCTCCAGTGGCTCCGCCGGCCAGGTCTTCCTGCTCACGGACGCCGGTCGCGTCTGGGCGCTGGGAGGCGCCACCGCTGACACGGTCACGCAGCTCGGCTACACCATGAGCAACGTGTCCAGCATTCCCTCCCCGTGGATCTCCTTGTTCCCGGCCGGGCCGGAGCTGTCGAAGGCCGCCGTGTGGAAGGGCGTGCAGGACAAGTGAAGCGTTCCCCGCGCCGCCTGGCGGCGTGCGTTCCCGCGGTGATCCTGTTGGCCGCGTCGCCCGTCGTGGGGACGGCACCACTCGCCGGTTCCGCTGCGGTCTCGGGCGCGAGCGGCGTCGCCGGCGGTGCCCTCATGCCCCGGCTTCCCATGCCCGACCCCCAGCCGGCCTCAACGCAGGAAGCCGCCCCCGCCCCGCAGGATGCGGCGACCCCGGCACCCTCGTCCGCACCGTCCGCCTCATCGGAGCAGACCGCGACCGCCGCCCCGCAGGTGCAGACCGGCCCTCCGCCGATCGACACCGAGGTCGCCGACTGCCAGCGGGGGGAGGGGTCACTGCTGACGACCAGCCCGCCGGTGTTCAAGCAGATCGGCGTGGAGCGGGCCTGGGGCGTGACAGAGGGACAGGGCGTCGTTGTGGCCGTTGTCGACTCCGGCGTGGATGCGAACAACCCTCACCTTCAAGGAGCGATGACCCCGGGGGTCGATCTCCTGGGCCGGGGGGACGGCCAGCGCGACGACAGCGGCCATGGGACCGCGGTGGCGGGGATGATCGCCGCCCGCCAGGTGGAGGGCTCCGGCGTCGTCGGGATCGCCAAGAGCGCCACCATCATGCCGGTACGGGTGTACCAGGGGGCCTCCGACGACCAGGTGAAGAAGGGCGTCGGCCCCACGCCGACGCGCACCGCCGAGGGGATTCAGTGGGCCGCTGACAACGGGGCCAAGGTGATCGTCGTCGGCCACATGCTGACTCAGGATGAGCCCGAGGTTCAGGCGGCGGTGAATCACGCGACTGAGGTCGGGGCCCTCGTGGTGGCCGGAGCCGGTGCCGTGGAGAGCACGAAGCACCCGAGCGGGGGTGCGACGGCCTCCACCCCACCGCCCGCAACGGACGCGAACGGGGCTGAGGTGCGCTACCCGGCTGCCTACCCGAACGTCCTGGGGGTGACGGGCCTGGACGCCAGCGGCGGCGTCTCAAAGAACATGCTGCACGGCTCTCACGTCGACGTGGCGGTCCCCGCCCAGGCCGTTCCCACCACGTTCCTCGACGAGGGGGACTGCCTGGTCTCCCGGAACGGCCCCTCCCCCGCCTTAGCGGCCGGGTACGCCGCGGGGGTTGCGGCGCTCGTGGTGGCCGCACACCCGACGGAGACGCCGGCGGACTGGAAGTACCGGTTGACGGCGACGGCGATCCGGCCGGAGCCGACCAAGTCCAGCCCGGAGACCGGCTGGGGGCTCATTGCTCCGTATGCGGCACTGAACTTCGTCAACGACGGTACGGCGGTGGGGCCGGAGAACCCGCGTGGCGCCCACCCGGTGCCGACGCCGTCTCCGAGCCCGTTGAAGCCGATCGTTCCTGACCCTGCGCCGTGGCGCCGGGCGCGGCTCGCGGGGGGCATCGGGGCTGCGGGACTGGTGGCGCTGTCCTTGGGGCTGGTGGCCAGCAGGATTCGAGGCCGGAAACAGCCCTGAGGGCGGGCGGTCTTGCCGCCACTGGGCGGAGCCGTGACACCTCGCCATGAGCACCCCTATCGTGTTCGCAGGGCTTTGTTACCAACGGTTCGTAGCAGATCAATGCCCGAGGTGTCGAGGAAGGTGGGGAGTTATCCCCCTGTTATTTACCCAACAGTTTGATGGGAGGCTCCCGCATCCGGTTAGCAGTTAGGGTGGGGCTCATGTCTGATCGGTTGGTTGAGGAGCGCTTGTCTCGGATTGCTGAACAGGTCGCCCAGGCGCAGCGCAATAGCGAGGCGACTGAGCGGGTGCGTGAGCAGGCCGACTCGCTGGAGGTCGAGGGCACGTCCAAGAGCGGCGAGGTCACGGTGGTCGTTGACGCCGCCGGGCGCGTGCGGGATGTGCGTTTCACGGCGGCGAGCCAGGTGCTCAATCCGTCCCAGCTCTCCACAGCGGTCATGGAAGCCATCGACACCGGCCGCCGCGACGCGGCGACCAGGATCCGTGCGATCGTGGATCGTCATATCGGTGTGGATACGGGGCTGGGCCAGGCGATGCTGGAGGCCTACGAGCAGATGGCCGGCCCCAAGGTGGGAGCGACCCGGCGTGCCCAGCAGGCCGAGGAGAGCCGCAACAAGAAGCGCAGCGCGCCTCCCGGTCTCATCTTCCCGGGCATGTAACCCCGTGTGGCCTTCGCCTGCTCAGCACGATCTGGGTGAGCAGGGCAGCACTGACTGTTCTCGACAGAATCACATCAAGGACAAGAGAAGGAAGAAAGGGCCTGTGATGACGGATATTCGGGTTAACGGAGAAACCTTGTGTTCGGGGGCGAAGGATACGGATGCGGTGGCTGCTGGCGTGGCTCAGGCCCGGGACGCTTCCGGTGCGGCGCTGGCGGATAACGCGTTCGGCATCATGTGCTCACCGTTGTTCCTGCCGACCTACACGTTGGTGAAGACGGCGGCCGACCTCATGATGGTCTCGGCTGAGAAGGGGCTGCGCAACAGCGCTACGGGCCTGCGGGGTACCGCCACCGCCCTGGAGGGCACCGACTCCAACTCCGCCGCCGGTGCGCGTCAGCTGAGGCCGTGATCGACGATGGGTAACGAGCTTGTCGCTGAGGTTAAAGAGTCGGAGACCGTCTGGTCTGGTTCTCGTCTGATTGAGGACGGTTCTGATCTTAAGGAGGCGTTTGAGTCCAAGAGCTGGGTCGCCGGCGGCCTGGGGACGGCGGCCACGGCCTTGGACACAGCCGCAGCGGTGATGGATCCCCTGGGTGAGGCGCTATCTGCTGGAGTGGGATGGATCATTGAGCACCTGGGGAGCCTCAATGAGTGGCTCAATGAGCTCACCGGTGACAGTGACGCGGTGACTGCGGCTGCCTCGACGTGGACGAACATCGCCACCAAGCTGAACTCGTGCGCCAGCGACCTGGACACGGTGTGCTCCAGCCGTCTGGCCGGCCAGGAGTCACTGGCGGTGGCGACCT
>NZ_KV811013.1:0-227 GCF_001812965.1 Actinomyces sp. HMSC075C01 | reverse complement strand
ACTCCTCAAGGGGTTGGGGGTGGTAAGTGGGACTGTTCGTCAGTGTGGTGGGAGTCTGAGGCGTCGACGGCGCAGTAAGACTGTGGCCCCGCACTGGGTGGGTGCGGGGCCACAGTGGTGGCTGGTGGTTAGACGTCGATCCTGCGTAGCAGCTCGGCTGGTGGCAGGGCGCCTTCCTCGATGTAGGCTCGGAAGACGGGGACTGCTTGCTCGCCGGTGAAGACCTC
>NZ_KV811012.1:0-405 GCF_001812965.1 Actinomyces sp. HMSC075C01 | reverse complement strand
ACTGGCTCCCCCTGTCGGAGTGAAAGATCGTCACGCCCTTCTTGATCGGGCACCTTCGTACCGCCATGTCAATGGCCTGGCACACCAGGGAGGTGTGCATGTGGTCGGCCATCGCATACCCCACCACCTTCTTAGTACAGCAGTCCAGAACGGTCGCTAGATAGATAAACCCGGCCCACGTCCTGATATAGGTGATGTCTCCGCACAGCTTCTTGCCGGGCTCATCTGCTGTGAAGTCCCGCCGGAGCAGGTCGGGCCGCTCATCCAGGTCCTTAGCCGGCACGGTGGTTCGGACCTTCGCCCGCGGCTGCGCGGCCTGCAGGCCCAGGTCGCGCATGATGGAGCGGATCGTGGAACCGTCCGCCCGGACCCCACGCCGCTCCAGGACCACCTGGATACGCCGGT
>NZ_KV811011.1:16653-36937 GCF_001812965.1 Actinomyces sp. HMSC075C01 | reverse complement strand
CCAAACCCCCAACACCCTCCCCTGAATAACCTTCCTCGACACCAATCGTGGCCCCATTCAGTGGCAGGGCATTGTAAGAATCCCACTTGACTCGTAGTCCAGCTAAACCTATCGCCCTCGTCGCCAGGAACTCATCAAGGTAGCCGCGAGCATTGTTCATCCGAAGATTGGACAGAGTGAAGCGCCAGAAGTCCACGACCGTCGCATCTGTTCCGGCCACCACCGTCTCATCTGACAAGGCATGAGTTTGGGGGCTCGGATCGGAGGAGTGGTCATGGGCTCAGTGCCTCGACAGGAAGGCTGACCCGCTGTTACTGCGGGCAGCGAGCTATGGGGCGGAGGGCGTTGGTCGTCGGAAGGAAGTAGTGCCGGCTATACGTGGGGGTGGGAGGGATCCGCCTCCGACCCGTGGCCATGTGTTGCTCATCGCGTAGACTTGGCGCATGGAGACTCTAGATGTCGACCGATTGAGGCTGGACGCGCTGTGCCGTCGCTTCGGGATCGCGCGCCTCGACGTCTTCGGATCCGTCGCTCGTGGAGAGGACGGCCCAGGAAGTGATGTCGATCTTCTCTACGAACTTGCTCAGGGGCGAGCGCTCGGCTGGGAGATTGAGGACTTATCGCAGGATCTTGCCGACCTATTCGGACGCCCCGTCGACTTAGTGTCACGGAAGGCACTGCACCCGCTGATCCGTGACCAGGTCCTTGCGGACGCGGAGCCATTTTATGTGGCGGCCTGAATATCTTTACCTGAGAGAGATGCGGGATGCGATATCCCGCATCGTCGCCCTCGTTGACGGAGTCCAGCTCAGTGCTGACCTCGAGGGCGACTGGGTGAAGGCTGATGCTCTGGCTTGGAACTTCACGATCCTTGGAGAGGCGGCGGCGAAGCTGCCGGAGGAATTTCGTACAGGTCACCCGGAAATCATCTGGCGTCGACCCATCGGTTTGCGCAATCGAGTTGTGCACGGGTATTGGTCAATCGACGTCGACATCCTGGTGACGACGGCACGCAACGATCTTCCTGAACTCGGCCGGCAACTTGACGTCCTGCTATCCGGCATGGAACCGTAACGAAGCGCAAGCCCGGAGTTCAGCCGTCTGCTCCGTCGTCGTCGCCCCGCTCAAGACAAGGACACCACCAGCCGACTCTCGCGGGGTTGGATCGCCACGGAGTCAGGGCCTTGGAAGGCTGGTTGGAAGGACTCACTCGAGCCGCGGCCAATGAGCGACCCCATCTTGAAGCAGTCCTTGAACTGCGACTTGAAGGTTCGCCGGCTGGCAGAGCGCCGCCTGCGGGGCAACGAAGGTCGGCTGTTGGGAGCAATCCAGGAACAACGGCGGCTCGTCGGAGAGCGGGATCTTCGTGTCATTCAGTGGTGGTGTCTGGCTGTCGAGTGTTGCGGTTGCGGGGAAGACTCCGCGACCGAGTTTCGTATACGATATTGCCATGGGCGAGCACCTTCTTCACGGACGTTGCGTGAGCGATGAGCAGATCCAGGCCTGGGCTGACGAAGCTGAGGCTGGTTACGACCTTCAGCGGCTGCCCCGTCCGACTCCTGGGCGGCCCCCAGTCGGGCGGGGGCCCGGCACGGTTGTGACTGTCCGACTCGACGAGGAGCTTCTTGCTGCGTTGCTGAAGCGGGCCGCTGATGAGGGGATTACGAACCGGTCGGAGGCCATACGAGCCGCTGTTAAGCAATGGGCTTATGCCGCAGCCTGATATCCATCGGTCTGCACGCAAGCATTACACGAAGGACCATCTCGACGACGAGGATCTGCGGCACGCTTACGGTCATGTGCTGAACTCGCGCCGCTGGATGATTTGGACAGTCCGCCGGCGAGCAGCCCAAGCGTCCGAGGGTCGATCATCACTTGCCGCAACCGTTGTCCTCTCCACGTTCGCTGAACGATATGACGGGCACGATCGCCGCAACTCTCAGTTCGGGCTACTATGGTCGTCATAGTGAACGGAGGGGCATGTCGGGCTACAGGATCAACCGTCAGGTGACGGAGTTCGGAGAGCACGTGCGCGGCTGGCGCATGGTGCTCGGCCTGACCGCGCAGCAGGTCTCCGAGCGAGCAGGCATCACCCGTGACACCCTGCGCAAGATCGAGTCGGGCAACCCCAACGTCAGCTTCAACAGCGTCACCCAGGTGCTGCGCGCCCTGGGCATCCTCGACCAGCTTGTCGACGCGGCCGACCCCCTAGCCAGCGACATCGGCCGCCTCCGCGCCGGGCGCCTCACCAGAAAGCGCGCCCGATGACCACTATCGAGGTCGTCTCCGATGCCAACGGCTCCCACCGCCTGGTCGGCCAAGCGCACGTCACCCGATCGCGCGGCCAGGTCTCCACCACCTTTCTCTACGACCCCACCTACCTCGCCGACGGTGGGATGAACATCGATCCTGCCCTGAGCCTGGTACCCGGCGCTCAATACCAGCCCGGGCTCATTGGAGCCTTTGCTGACAGCGCGCCTGACCGCTGGGGCCGCAACCTCATCCGCAAGGCCGAACGATCGCGAGCCCGCGATAAGGGACGCGTTCCCCGTCAGCTGGACGACCTCGACTTCCTCCTGGGCGTCAGCGACGACACCCGTCAGGGCGCCCTGCGCTTCCGGGTCCCCGGGAGCGACGAGTTCCTGGGTGAGCCCTCGCGTGTCCCGCGGCTCGTCGCTCTGCCTGAGCTACTGCACGCCAGCGACGAACTGGCCTCCGACGATGACCCCTCCGACGCCGTTAAACGACTTCTCGACACAGGGACGACGGGCCTCGGCGGTGCGCGGCCCAAGGCCTCAGTTCGGCTCGACGATGGTGGCCTCGCCATTGCGAAGTTCCCTCACTCCAGCGACTCCTGGGACGTCATGGCCTGGGAGGCCACCGCTCTCGACCTGCTTGAGACCGCGGGCGTTTGCACACCCCAGCACCAGCTCACCCAGGTGGGCAATCGAAGCATCCTCATCTTGCGGCGATTCGACAGAACCCGTGATGGCGCGCGTTTCGGCTATATCAGTGCGATGACGGCCACCGGATCGTCCGACGGAGACCAGAAGGACTACGCCGACCTCGCCGAGGCGATTCGCGATCTCTCTCGCTCGCCCGTGCAAGACCTCCATGAGTTCTACGACCGAATCATCGCGAGCATCGCCCTCGGCAACACTGACGACCACCTGCGCAACCACGGGTTCCTCGCCGACCGTGGGCTCTGGAGACTCAGCCCCGTCTTCGACGTCAACCCGAACCCCGACCCCAGTCGGCCCCGAGCGACGTCGATCATGGGGGCAGACGTGATGCCCGATGAGATCGACGGGCTCCTGGCTGTTGCAAACGACTACCGGCTCACTCAATCGGAGGCGCGGGAGCGAATCAAACGCATCACTGCGTCCCTGTCAGGATGGCGGGGTCAGGCGCGGGCGAACCGAGTCCCCGAGCGGGAGGTCACCATGATGTCCGAGTCCATTGAGCCTCGCCTGGAAGCCCTCACCCGAGCCGCACACGCCAAGGATTGAAACGGCGTCTCGTGAATAGAAATCTTGGAATCACGCGGTTCTCGGGTGTCGTCTCAGATCTGTTCAGGTCTTCGTCGCAGATGTACACCATCTGGCTGAATCGCCGTTGGTGACGCTTGAGGGGCTTCCCCGAGGTTCTGCCGTGTCCACCTGCGCTCGATCCGCGCCGGCTCACCTCACTGGATGTGAACGTCGGTGGCGCACGTATGGTGAAGTAGTTGGGCTCCCCTGCCGGCGACTCCGGCAGCTCTCGCCACCTTGTCACCATCCGAGGCGAAGGGACCGATACGATACTCCAATGCCGTGTGAAACCAGGGGAGCGGCGGTGACCGTGAGGCTTATTCACAGGGCTAGCCGAAGCCGTCATCTGCGCAGGTCACAGCACTTTTGACGGATGCTGTGAATAAGCCTCCGTCAGCGCCGACGAAGCGGAGCCGGACGTTGCTGGCGCTCATCGACCGCATCGCCGCCAGTCACCATGCCGTTGAGATCGTCTCGAACAACGGCCGAGCGGTTCTCATGCCTGCCGACGAGTACGCGAGCTGGCAGGAGACCGCCTACCTCTTCCGGTCGACCAAGAACGCCCGGCGTCTGCTCGACGCATATGAACGGACTCTCACGGACTCTCGCGCTCGAACCCGACCTCATTGCAGCGGCGCTGGAAGAAGCCGGTGTCCAAATCGGTGACAAAGGAGCCCCGATGTCGCCACCCTGGGAAACGAAACGTTGGAATCATGCGGCTTCTTCTCGCCGGTTCCGTCCCGTTCTGGGCCTTTGTCACCGATTTGGACAATGCCGGGCGTCTCGTTGGTGAGGGCGGAGGGCTGCTGGGGTCCCTCAGCGGCGCAGTGCCCACCTGGGCTCGATTCTTACCGGCTCACCTTGCCGGAGATGAACGTCGGTCACGTATACCGTCTGCGTTGTCTACGCCACCGGCTGCAGCGGCACGATGTTGTCGAGCTGCTCGCGCAGTGCCCGGCGCTCAAGCCTGAGCTCGTAGTGGCTCTGCAGGTTCATCCAGAACTCGGCAGACGTGCCGAAGTACTTGGCCAGTCGTACAGCGGTGTCCGCAGTGATGCCGCGCTTGCCGTGCACGATCTCGTTGATGCGGCGCGGGGGCACGCCGATGGCCGTAGCGAGCTTGTTCTGAGTGATCCCGAACCCCTCGATGAAGTCCTCCATGAGGACCTCTCCCGGGTGAATCGGGTCGATCCGGTCAGCGTCAGTGGTAGTCGACGAGCTCGACATCATCCGCACCTCCTTCATGCCAGGTGAAGCAGAGTCGCCACTGGGCGTTGGCCCGAATGCTGTACTGGCCACGTCGATCGCCAGTCAGTCGCTCGAGCCGGTTGCCCGGTGGGATGCGCAGGCGTGGACAACCGGTTTGTGAGTTGGATACCAGTATCTTAACTAAGTCCATCAAGTTTTATCTGGAAGTTATTACTGTGCTGTGTCGCTTGGAGGAGGCCGTGTCGATGATGCTAAGTTGCAGACTTGTGTTTCGGTGAGATCTGCACGTCAGGAGTGAGTTAGTGTCTCATGTCTCCTGAAGTCGCCTTAAACGTTATCCTTTTTCACTTTTGTTTCGCAGTTCGAACACCGCAACCAATTGGTGGATTCGGGTTGAAGGGTATACCGCCCGCATTTGGGGCATTTAAAACCTTTGGCCATGATGAGATCTCTCTGTCTAGGAATGTGGGGCGACTGTAATGCTAGCACTCTTGTGTGCAGGGGGAGGTCACCGTCTGTTTGCCCCCGGGGCTTGGTAGTGTTCCTCCATGCTGTGTGAGCGTAGGGGAGTGGCGGTGACCGTCAGCGTCGATGAAGCAAGCCGGACGTTGCCAGCGCTCATCGACCGCATCGCCGCCAGTCACCATGCTGTCGAGATCGTCTCGAGTAACGGCCGAGCGGTCCTCATGCCGGCCGACGAGTACGCGAGCTGGCAGGAGACCGCCCACCTCTTCCGCTCGCCCAAAAACGCCCGGCGTCTGCTCGACGCATACGAACAGGCTCTCACGGACTCTCGCGCTCGAGCCTGACCGCATTGCGGGGGCGCTGGAGGGTGCCGGTGTCCAAATCGGTGACAAAGGAGCCCTGATGTCGCCAGCCCGGGAAACGAAACGTTGGAATTATGCGGTTTCTTCTCGCCGGTTCCGTCCCGTTCTGGGGCTTTGTGTCCGATGTGGACACTGTCGGACGTCTCGTTGGTGAGGGCGGAGGGCCGCTGGGGTCCTTCAGCAGCGCCGGGCCCACCTGGGCTCGATCTGCGCCAGGTCACCTCGCCGGATGTGAGCAGAGGTCACGCACGCAGATCTCTCTACCCGGCGGCCTGCCGGCACCCGGTGGCGAGCCTGGTCCGCGCGGTCGCGTCTCGCCGCTGAGGCGGCCAGCTCCTCCGAGCAGGACAGCACTGAGGGGTGGGACGCGCCGGCGTCCCACCCCTCAGTCAGTGCTCAGAGCCGGATGACCGGCTCATCGTGTTCAGTTCTTCGCGCGACGAGCCCGTAGCAGCAGGTAGCCGCCAACAACCGCGACACCCGCAAGGCCCAGGCCCAGCAGCGCGTTGGTCCCCGTGCGAGACAGGCTGCTGCCGGCCTTCGCCGCCTGCGTCGGCGTGGCGCTCGGCGTGCTGGCGCCACCGGTCGGCTGCGCCATGGCCCCGTCAGACGGCCGATCAATCTCATCGGGCTCCATACCCGGCTTCGACGTTGCCGCCGCGCTCCGACTCGGTGCCGGGCTCGCGCTCGACGACGGCTTCCCCGACTGCGTCGGCGCAGCGGTCGCCTTCGGGTTCACCATCGACGGCGCCCGACCCGTGGCGCCCGGCTTGGGCGCCGAGCTCGGCTGCGCACCCGGCGCCTGCGTCGGCTCAGCGGTCGGAGCAGAGGACGTCTCCGGTGCCGGCGCAGCGGTCGGCCCAGCACTCGGCTCGGGCGCGGAGCTCGGCGTCGGGGCTGCCGTCGGCTCCGTGCTCGGAGCGGTCGTGGACTCCGGAGCCGGGGCGCTACTCGGCTCAGGCGCAGAGGACGGCGCCGGGGCCTGCGTGGGCTCAGCGCTCGGCGCGGCCGACGGGGCCGGCTTCTCCGACGGGGCCGCCGAGGGTGCCGCCGTCGGCGACGGTGCCGGGCTCGGCTCCGCCGGCTTCTGGCCGCACTGCTCGCCGAGCCAGTTCATCGTGAAGTTGCGGTACCAGATGCCGCCGTAGTCGGCGCCGTTGTGGGCGTCCTCGCTGAGCAGGCCGATGCTGCCGTCGGACTGCACCGCGATCGTCGTGTAGCCGACGAAGGGCTCGTGGAAGACCTTGCTGGTCGTCCAGGAGGCGCCGTCGTCGCAGGACATCGAGATGGTGCCGCGGTCGCGCGACCACGGCTTCGGGTCCGGCGAGTGGCTCAGCAGCAGCACCTTGGCGCGCGGGTCGTCCGGGGCGGCGTTCGGGAAGGCCCGGATGATCTGGGCGTTGTCCACCGAGTCGGGCAGGTTCTTGTCGGACCCCGGCTCGCTCCAGGTCTGCCCGCCGTCGGTGGAGTGGGCCACCTTGCGGAAGCCGGAGCCGTCCGAGGCGCGCGAGTTGAGCATGAGGGAGCCGTCGGAGAGCTCCACGACCTTGTTCTCATCCATGCCGGTCCCGATCGGCGTGCCGGCCTGCCACGTCTTCCCGTGGTCGTCGGAGTAGACCGAGACCGCCTGCACCGCGCCGCCGGCGGTCCTGATCGTGTACTGCTGCACCAGGCGCCCGGTGTGAGGGCCGTGCTGAATCTGGATGCCCTGGCCCGAGGCCGCGAAGCGCGCGGTCCACGGGTTGTCCTTCGTGATGTCCGCGGTGATCGTGCGGTGCGTCCAGGTCCAGCCGTTGTCCGTGGAGGTCGAGACCTCCGCCTGGATGACGCCCCGGTTGTCCGGGTCGGTGCCGGCCTGCGAACCGCCCCAGCCCTGGTCGTAGGACTTGACGTGGAAGTTGAAGATCGTGCCCGTCTGGTGGTCGACGACGTAACTCGGGTCGGAGTAGCCGACCTTCTTCCCGGTCTCCGTGCCCTGGTGGATGTAGGTGGGCGCCGACCAGGTCTTGCCGCCGTCGGTGGAGCGACGCTGGACGATATGGTTCGGGTTGGGGGCGTCGCTGCCGCCGTTGCCGTTGTCCTTCGGGCGCTCGTCGTAGGAGATGAGCAGGTCCCCGTTGGGGGCGGTGGTGATCGCCGGGATGCGGTAGTTGTCGGTGGCCGTGTTGGGGGCCACGTGCTGGGCCTGGCTCATCGAGGCCGGCAGCTCCGTGCTCGCGTCGGGCGCCGGCGCGGGCGTGGCCTGCGGGTGGTCGCCGACGACGTTGATCGGGTTGCCGGTGGCGGTGAGGGTCTGGAGGGCGGCGCCGTCGGTGCCGGTGGCCGTCAGGGTGATCGACGGCGTCCAGCGGCCGGCGTCGACGTCGGCCTGCGTGATCGTGTGGGTGAGCGGCTTGCAGTTGTAGACGGCGCCCTTGCCCGGCTTGAGGCCGCCCCAGTGGCACTGGCGGCCCAGGTCGTCGAAGGAGGACTCGGTGGCGGCGACGTTGATCGTCTTGTCCGACACCGAGCGCACGCGCACCGTGTAGCTGACGGTGTCGCCCAGCTTGTAGTTCTCCTTATTCGACGACGGCGTGATCGACTCGACCCGCAGCGAGTTGGCCTTGACCGGGCTCGTCGCGCCGCTGATGGTCTCCGGGGTGCTCAGGGCCTTCCCGGCGTACTCCACTGCCTTGACCTCGTAGGCGATCTGCGGGGTGAAGCCGCCGGCCTTGAGGTCCTCGGCGGTCACCGTGTGCGTGGCCAGGCCGGTGCAGTCGGTCTTGGTGGTCCCGGCCGGGACGTTGCGCCACCGGCACTTGGAGACGTTCCCGGACAGGTTCGTCGAGGCCGGCGCGTAGGAGTGGGCCTCACCGCTGGTGTTGGTGAGGGTGATGTTGAAGGTCATGACGTCGCCGACGGCGTAGAGGCCGTCCGCGGGCGCGTTCACCTGTGTGATGGTGACGTCGGCCAGGCCGTCAGTCGTGGGGACGGCGAGCGCCGGGGGCGCAGCGGCGATCAGGCCGGTGGCGGCTAGTGGCAGGGAGCCCAGGAGGGCGGGCAGGCGCCTCCGGGAAAAAGGACTGTGCGATGTCATAGGTGTTCCGTTCTAGGGAGCCGAGGCGGCCTTGCCTTCAACAGGAGACGTAGACGGCAGATGTCAGACGTCTCACGATAAGGTAACGGAACATCTCGATTCTGCAAAGTCGGGCGAGTCGCCGAAGGCCGACCGCTCGGTCCGCGACGGCGCGGCGCGCCCCGTCGCGTCCCGGCGCGTGCCGCACACTTCGACAAAAACTTCAGAAACGACCCGGAGCCGCGTCGTTTCTGAAGTTTTTGTCGATGTCTATGCCCCGGCCAGGAAGTCGCGCAGGATCTCGTCCATCTGATCGGCCTCGATGAGGAAGCCGTCATGCCCGTGCAGGGAGGTGATGGTCTCGCGCCTCGCGCCGGGAATACCTCCGGCCAGCTCCTCGGCCTGGGCGGGCAGGAAGAGCCGGTCGGAGTCCACGTCCACCACGAGCGTGCGCGCCTGCACGCTCGCCAGCGCCGTCTCGATGCCGCCGCGCCCCGTGCCGACGTCGTGCACCATCATCGAGTGGGTGACGATGAGGTAGGTGTTGGCGTCGAAGCGCGCCAGCAGCTTGCCGGCGTGGTAGTCCAGGTAGGACTCCACCTGGTAGCGCCCGCCCACCGCCGGGTCCTCCTCGCCCTGGTGGCGCCGCCCGAAGCGCTCATCGAGCTCGGCGGCGCTGCGGTAGGTCGTGTGCGCTAGCGCCCGCGCCAGCCCCAGCCCCCGCACGGGCCCCACCGAGTGGGAGTAGTAGTCGCCGTCGAAGAAGAAGGGGTCGGCCACGATCGCCAGCTCCTGCAGGTGGCACCAGGCCAGCTGGTCGGCGGTCGTCGAGGCCCCCGTGGCCACCAGCGCCAGGTTGCGCACCCGCTGCGGGTGGGTGACCCCCCACTCGATCGCCCGGTGCCCGCCCAGCGAGGCCCCGATGACCAGGTGGAAGACCTCGATCCCCAGTGCGTCGGCCAGGCGCGCCTCGGCCTCGACGGCGTCGCGCGTGGTCAGCCACGGGAAGCGCGATCCCCAGGGGCGCCCGTCCGGTGCTGTCGACGACGGCCCCGTCGAGCCCTGGCAGCCGCCCAGGATGTTGGCGGCCACCACGAAGTAGCGCTCGGTGTCGATGGCCCGCCCGGGCCCCACCAGGTCCGACCACCAGCCCGGCGTCGGGTGCCCGGGCCCCGCCTCACCGGTGACGTGGGAGTCGCCGGTCAGGGCGTGCAGCACGAGGACCGCGTTGTCGCGCTGCGGGCTCAGCTCCCCCCAGGTCTCGAAGGCCAGGACCGTGTTGGGCAGGACCTCCCCGGACTCCAGGGGCAGGTCCCCGATCTCCAGGAACCGGCGGCGCCCCGGCTCGTCGCCGGGCCGCCAGGCGCCCGTGGGGGAGCCGGCCTTGCGGTCCACCAGCTTGGAGGAGGCCGTCCCTACGCCGTAGGCGGCTGGCTCGGTCTGGGTGCTGCCGCTGGAGACGGGGTAGGAGGAGGACGTGGTCGCACTCATGACAGACCGCCTCAGGCCCCGGCCGCCACGCTCGGCTCGCCCGCCCCGACGGCCCGGGCCGCCGCCAGGCCGCGCTCGAGGTCGGCCAGGATGTCGTCGATGTGCTCGATCCCTACGCTCAGGCGCACGGTCCCGGCGGTGATCCCGGCCGCGGCCAGGCCGGCGTCGTCGAGCTGGGAGTGCGTCGTGGTGGCCGGGTGGATCGCCAGCGAGCGCACGTCCCCGATGTTGGCCAGGTTGGAGAACAGGCTCAGGGCGTCGATGAAGGCCGCCCCGGCCTCGCGCCCGCCGGCCAGGTCGAAGGTGAGGATCGAGCCCGCCCCGCGCGGACAGTACTTGCGGTGCCGCTCGTAGTAGGGGCTGGAGGCCAGCCCCGAGTAGCGCACCGAGGCGACGTCGTCGCGCCCCTCCAGCCAGGTGGCCACCGCCAGGGCGTTGTCCACGTGCCGCTCCATGCGCAGCGAGAGCGTCTCGATGCCCTGGGCGATGAGGAAGGCCGAGTGCGGCGCCAGCGCGAAGCCGAGGTCGCGCTGGCCCTCGGCGCGCGCCTTGAGGATGAAGGCCAGGTTCGCGCCCAGCGGGCTGCCCACCCCCAGGTCCCGGGCGTAGACCAGGCCGTGGTAGGACTCGTCGGGCGTGTTGAAGCCCGGGAAGCGCTCGGGCTGGGCCGCGAAGTCGAAACCGCCGGAGTCCACGATCACGCCCGCCACGGACGAGCCGTGCCCGCCCAGGAACTTCGTCGCCGAGGCCACCACGATGTCCGCGCCCCACTCGAAGGGGCGGGTCAGGAAGGGCGAGGCCACCGTGTTGTCCACGACCAGTGGGATGCCCAGCTCGTGCGCGGCCGCCGAGATCACCTCGATGTCGAGGATGTCGCCGCGCGGGTTGGGGATCGACTCCCCGAAGAAGGCGACAGTGCGCTCGTCGGCCAGCGCCGCCCAGGCCGCCGGGTCGCCCGTGTCGTCCACGAAGCGCGCCTCAATGCCCAGCCGCGGCAGGGTGTGGGTGAGCAGGTTCGTGGTGCCGCCGTACAGGGAGGGGGAGGCCACGATGTTGTCGCCCGCCCCGCCCAGCGTCACCAGGGCGAGGGTCGTGGCCGCCTGCCCCGACGACGTCAGCAGCGCCCCGACACCACCCTCCAGGGCCGCGATCCGCTGCTCGACGATGTCATTGGTGGGGTTGTTCAGGCGCGTGTAGATCGGGCCCAGGTCGCTCAGGGCGAAGCGGGAGGCCGCCTGTTCGGCCGACTCGAAGACGTAGGAGGAGGTCTGGTAGATCGGGATGGCCCGGGCGTGGGTGGGCTCGGACATCGGATCGTGCCCGGCCTGAACCTGCTTGGTCTCAAAGCGCCAGCCCGCCGGGCTGGTGGGGGAGGGGACCGGCTGCGCGCCCTGGGGGGCGGTCTGGTCGGGGGCGGTGGGGTGCTGGTCGGTCATGAGGACTCCTTGGTGGTTCCCGGTGGCCGGCGGCGATGTCAGTGCCACGAGCGGTGCCTGCCTCGCGCCGGCGGTTGCGGCGTGCCTGCGGGCGGCTGCCTGGGTCGCTGCGGCCCGGCGTCGGAGGCGGCAGGCAGCAGGAGGGGGCGAGGTGTCGTGGCGCTGAGTCGTCCGCCGTCACCGTTGCTGCAACTTCTGTGATGGTGCGGGTGAGGGCGGGGACGCGCACGGGGGCCGACGGCGGCGTGCGCGTCAGCTGCGCATTCGCCCCGTGGTGGGGGCGTCCGGCCAAAGGGCCTCAGGACGACGGAACATGCTCCGACTTTAGCGGTTTCCTCCGCGGGTGGTCCAAACGCGTGTCCGCCATGCGGCCGCGGTGTAGGGCTCGGCGCGGGTGCGGTACCGGTGCGGCGCCTTCGTGGCGTCCCCTTGCCGCCGGGCGGTGCCGGCCTGTCCGGCCTGAGCGACCGCCTTCCGTCGGCGACGATCCGGCCGTTTCAACCCAGAGTGACCTGCACAAACGGTCATTTGTGCCGGATGTCATATCGGTCACGGTCATATGACGACGACGAAGAGCCCCGTCAGCGCAGGCACAATCCGTTAACTACAGAGATGTAAGTTACGATTGTGAATAGTGTGAATTGTGTTTTCAGATGGGGCCAAAGCGACTAGTGTGGCTTTGTCGCATCCGGGCTGACGCTGTCTGCCGTCTTCGTCCCCTCATCCGCTCCGCGCCCCCGTGATCTCGCGGAACGGATCCCGACGGCGGGCCGGCGCCGGTCCCCGGGTGAGGCGTCATCCTCACGTTCAGCCCCATCACGACGGAGAACCCCTGTGAGCTCGATCCCCCCAAGACGGCACGGATACGGTGTCGTCGCCACCGCAGTGGTGGCCCTGGCATGCACCCTGGCGCCATCGGTGCTGGCCGACCCCGTGGATCAGAGCGACATCGATCGCTCTAAGGCCTCCGAGCGCTCGACCTCCACCTCCATCGCCTCCCTGGAGGCCCAGCTCGCCCAGGAGAGCAGCAACCTGGAGGAGGCCCAGATCAAGGCTCAGGTCGCCAACGAGGACTATCTGACCGCCGTCGACGAGCTCAACACGGCCACCAAGGACGCCCAGACCGCCCAGGCTAACGCCGACGCCGCCGCCTCCAGCACGGCTACGGCCCGCTCCGACCTTGGCTCGATCGTCGTCCAGACCTACCAGGAGAGCGGCAACCCGCTCGACCCGCTCACCCCCTACCTCACCAGCGAGTCACTGGCGGACCTGGCCGACGCCGACGTCGCCCTGACCCGGGCCGGCGAGAAGAACAACGCCAAGGTCCAGAACGTCGAGGCCCTCGCGGCGGTGGCCGCGAGTATGCAGACCATCGCCGACCAGAAGGTCACGGCCAAGGAGACCGCCACAACCGCCGCCGCGACCGCCAAGTCCGACGCCGAGGCCGCCGCCAACGACGCCCAGAACGCCGTCACCACCACCCGCACCAACCGCCAGAACCTCATCGTCCAGCTGGCCGCCCAGCGCAACACTACCGTCGAGCTGGAGACGAAGTACCAGAACCAGGTCGAGGCCGAGCGTAAGGCCCGCGAGGAGGCCGCCGCCCAGGCAGCCGCCAAGGCGGCCTCGGAGAAGGCGGCCGCCGACCTCGCTCAGAAGCAGGCCGAGCAGGCCGCCGCCCAGCCTCAGGAGTCGGCCCCTGCTCCCCAGGAGCAGTCGAGCCAGCCCAGCCCGAGCCCCCAGTCCTCCGCCCAGGAACCCGCCACCACCTCCCAGCCGGAGCCCGAGGCGGCCGATGAGGAGGAGGCCGCCCCCTCTCCCGCTCCCACCCCGGCCCCGGAGCCTGAGCCGGAGCCTGAGCCCGCGCCGTCGTACTCCGGCAACGCGGCCTCCACCGCCATCAACGCGGCCATGGGGTACATCGGAACCCCCTACGTGTGGGCCGGGGAGTCGGCGTCGGGCCTGGACTGCTCGGGGCTGACGATGGTCTCCTACGCGGCCGCCGGCGTGTACCTCACGCACTCCTCGCGCGTGCAGTACGGGGAGGGCACCCAGGTCCCGCTCGACGCCGCCCAGCCCGGGGACCTGGTCTTCTGGTCCTCCGACGGCAGCCAGTCCGGCATCTACCACGTCGCCATCTACCTGGGCGACGACACGATGATCGAGGCGCCGACCTTCGGTATGACCGTGCGCGTCACCCCCATGCGCTACTCCGGCGTCATGCCCTACGCGGTGCGCTTCTAACGCCGGGGCGGGCGGTTCGTCGGTCGCGAGCTGTGGGGCGGTGCGGAGCATATGTGCCGCTCTGCCCCGCCCGCCCGGCTAGCGTCAGTGGCCCTCGCGGGCGACGCGGTCGGCCTCGCGCTGGAAGGACTGGCGGATCTCCTCCTCGGCCTCCTCGCGGCCCACCCAGTGGGCGCCCTCGACGGACTTGCCGGGCTCAAGGTCCTTGTAGACCTCGAAGAAGTGCTGGATCTCCAGGCGGTGGAACTCTGAGACGTCCTCGATGTCGGTACGCCAGGAGGCGCGCTGGTCGGCGCTGGGCACGCACAGGACCTTGTCGTCGCCGCCCTTCTCGTCGCGCATGCGGAACATGCCCAGTGCGCGGCAGCGGATGACGCAGCCGGGGAAGGTCGGCTCCTCCAGCAGGACCAGCGCGTCGAGGGGGTCGCCGTCCTCACCGAGGGTCCCGTCGATGTAGCCGTAGTCGTCGGGGTAGCGCGTCGAGGTGAAGAGCATGCGGTCCAGGCGGATTCGGCCGGTCTCGTGATCGATCTCGTACTTGTTGCGGTTGCCCTTGGGGATCTCAATCGTGACGTCGAACTCCACGGGGAGCCTCCTTCGCTCGTGTCTTCAGCTCGTTGGGCGCTGGAACGGTGCCTGCTGGTCGGCGTCGATCCGGCGGGGCGGGTATTGATGGCACTAGTGTGGCGCACGACAGCGCCTGAGGTCGGTAAACGCGTACTCTGCACGTCGGTGCACCGGTGGCGGTAACCTCCTGGGCGCCCCACCTACTTGATATACAGGCCATCCCGCCTGTCCACAACCCAGTCCGGAGGACGTATGCGCAAGGTCCAGACCGCTGCCCTGACAGCGGCGAGCCTGCTGGTTTTCGGCGGCTACTACAGCCTGGGCGATGCTCTCGACCTGCTGCCCGGCCCGGTGACGGTCGCCTACGCCGACGTCGCCCCCCGGCCCTTCCCGACGCCGGTCGGCCCCAGCGTCAAGACCGCCGCCGCTCCCTCCGGCCTGGACCAGGGGGCTCCTACGCCCTCCAAGACTGCCCTGAGCGGTTACGCCCAGGGCGTGGCCTCCGACGCCGCCCTGACCGGGGGGAACGTGACGGCCTCCGTCGTCGACGTCGCTACCGGTGAGGAGCTGCTGGACCGCTCGGCCGCCACCGGGGTGACGCCGGCCTCCACCAACAAGGTGCTCACCGCCTGGGCCGCCCTGTCCTCCATGGGGCCGGGGCACACCCTTCAGACCAAGGCCGTCCTGGAGGGGCAGACCCTCACCCTCGTGGGCGGCGGTGACGTGCTGCTGGCCGAGAACGAGGGCGACCCGAGCGTCACGGCCGGCCACGCGGGCCTGGGCGACCTTGCCCGCGCCACCGCTGAGAAGCTCAAGTCCCAGGGGACGACGTCGGTCTCCCTGCGCCTGGACGACACCCTGTTCACCGGTGCCCAGTGGAACGAGAAGTGGGAGGCCGGCAACGAGCAGTACGTGGCCAAGATCCAGCCGATCATGGTGGATGTCTCGGCCACCCAGAACCAGGGCTACCCGGAGGATCCGGCCATGGGGGCCGCCCAGGTCTTCGCCAAGCACCTGAGCGAGGCCGGCATCACGGTCGACGGCGAGCCGACGCGCGCCGCAGCCTCCGGTGGCGCCCGGGAGATGGCCTCGGTCTCCTCCGCCCCGCTGTCCGACATCCTCGCCCTGTCGCTGAAGACCTCCGACAACACGATGACTGAGGTCGAGGGGCGCCTCGTGGCCGCGCACGCCAAGGAGACCGCCGACTTCGCCGGGGCCTCCAAGGCCGTGCTCGCCCAGCTGGGCAAGGACGGCTTCGACACCTCCGGGGTGACGCTCCTGGACTCCTCGGGGCTGGCCAAGGGCAACAAGGTCCCCGCCAGGCTCCTGGCCCAGATCCTCGCCAAGGCCGCCGGAGGCGAGGGCGGCTCGGCCGGACGCACCCTCATCGCCGATCTGCCCGTCGCCGCCCTGGACGGGACCCTGGATCACCGCCTGCACGACACCGCCGCGGCTGGGACGGTGCGTGCCAAGACCGGTTCACTGGAGCAGACCTCCTCCCTGGCCGGGGTCGTTACCACCGCCGACGGGCGCCAGCTGGCCTTCGCTGTCATGGCCAACGGCTTCCCCGCCAACGGCGGCGGGGCGGCCGCGACCGCGATCGACAACCACTTCGTGGCGCCCCTGGCCTCCTGCGGCTGCTCGTGAGAGGCGCGGCGGCGTGTTCGGCGCGGTGGCGAAAGGCAGGGGCTCGGGCAGCCCGGTGAACTCGGCGAGAAAGGTGTCACGGTGACGACCCAGGGCACAGCGGCGGGACTCGTCGACTGGCGGACGGTGGAGCGCCTGAGCGCGCTCATCCCGGCGGGCCCCAGCGCCTCGCGCTCGGCGCGCGCCAGCTCGGTGGCGGTCCTGCGCCGCTCCGCCCAGGAGGCGCCGGCCTGGGTCGCCAGGATCACCGGCCTGAACCGGGCGGCCCAGCAGGCCGCCGAGACCACGCGTGTGAGCGTCGTCGACCGGGCCGGGCTCGTGCGCGCCTCCACCCGGGCGCTGCGCGGCCTCATGGAGCAGGTGCCCGCCCCACGGGCCTCGGAGGCGATCCAGCTCGTCGGGGCCGCCGAGATCGCCGGGGCGATGAGCCTGCTCGCCACCCGGCTCCTGGGGCAGGTGCTGCCCGCGGCCCCGAGCGGACCCCACGGCCACGGGGCCGGTGCCGCCGACGTCGCTCCGCCCGCAGGCGAGGGGGCCGACGTCGCAGCGCCCGCCACCGCGCCGGCCCGTGACGTGACGATGGGCGCAGGCTGGGATGGGGCGGCGTCGCCGCACCTCCTGCTCGTGGCCCCCAACGTGCTGGCGGTGCGCCGCCAGATGGACCTGGACATGCTCGACCTGCCCGCCTGGGTCTGCCTGCACGAGATGACCCACGCCGTCCAGCTGGCCGCCGCGCCCTGGCTCGGCCCCTACCTGTCGGACTCCATGCGCATGGTGATCGGCGCCGTCGTCGAGGCCGTGTACGGGGGCGCCGACGGTGCCGGGGGCACCAGTCCGCGAGGGCGGGGGAGTCTGCCGTGGCGAGGCCGAGCGGTGCGCCTTGCGGCGCGCGCGGGCCGAGGGCGGGTGCTTGAGAGTTTGATGAACGTCACGGATCGCGCCGAGGTCGCCTCCCTGGCGGCCGCGCTGACCTTCCTGGAGGGGCACGCCGAGGTGGTCCTCGATGACGTGCATCCCAACCGGATGCCGTCGGTCCACCGGCTTCGGGCCGTGCTCTCGCGCAGCCGCGCGGCCGACGGCGGCATCGGCCCTGGCCCCGGACTGGGCTCGCTCCTGCTGCACCGGCTCATGGGCCTGGAGGCCAAGGAGGCCCAGTACGCCGACGGCGCCGCCTTCGTGCGCAGCGTCGTGACCCGTATCGGGCACGAGGGGCTCAACGCCGTGTGGGCCGATCCCGGGCTGCTGCCCACGCCGGCTGAGCTCGCTCGCCCCGACGTGTGGGTGCGTCGCATCAGCTGAAGTGCCAGGTCGCGGCCCGTTGTGGCAGGCTTATGGCGTCGGCGCGGACCGGTGGCCTCCCCGCCCCGGTGGGCCCGCGCAGTTATGACGACACATGAGGAAGGCAGGGCGTATGGACGCCACGGACATGGGATCGGACCTTCAGCAGGTTCTCATCACCGAGTAGCAGATCGGGCAGCGCCTCGATGAGATGGCCGCGCAGATCGACGCGGACTACGCCGGTCGCGACCCTCTGCTCGTGGGCGTGCTCAAGGGGGCCGTCTACGTCATGGCGGACTTGTCACGCCGGCTGCACATGAGTGCCCCGATGGACTGGATGGCGGTGTCCTCCTACGGTTCGGGCACCAAGTCCTCCGGCGTGGTGCGCATCCTCAAGGACCTGGACACCGACGTCACCGACCGTCACATCCTCATCATTGAGGACGTCATCGACTCCGGGCTGACCCTGTCCTGGCTGCTGGGCAACCTGTCCTCCCGCGGCGCGGCCTCGGTGGAGATCGCCACGCTGCTGCGCAAGCCCGACGCCGCCAAGGTTGAGGTGGACGTCAAGTACGTCGGCTTCGATATTCCTACGGAGTTCGTCGTCGGCTACGGGCTGGACTACGCCGAGCGGTACCGCAACCTGCCGTTCATCGGTACGCTGCGCCCTGAGGTCTACGGGGGTTGACTGATCCAGGTCAACCTTGACGCAACCTGAGGGTAAGACGGAAAAATAACGGGATGTGGCACCTGGGCGCTGTCGTCGGGCGGCGGTCAAGGGGCCCGCGAACTGCGATGTGCCCCCTTTTCAAGGTGGTCGGAGTCGCGTACGTTACGTTAAGATAACAAGTGCAGGTCGCCGGTGGATGCCCCTCCCGGCGGGTGACGTGGAAGGACTGTTGGTAACAGTGAAGAAGGCTGTGCGTCGACGCGCTCCGAGGCTGGTTGGTCTCGCCGGTGCGGTGGTGCTGTCGTCCTCGCTGAGCATCCCCATGATGGCTCCGGTGTCCGCGGAGCCGACCTCCGGCAACACGTTTAATACGGTTGCTGAGATGGCGCAGGTCAGCGGTGCTTCGGGCACTTTGACCACCCTCGGTGACGAGGCGCCCGGTGATGGTGGCGGCCTGACCTACAACGTGGAGGGCGTCAGTCCCGGGGGCGCGTTGGGCGCTGTCTCGGTCATGCTGGCTGATGGCCAGTGGGCCGTGCCGCAGGGGCTCCCCGCTTCTCCGGCCGCCGGCCCGGATGGCGCCGCCGCCAACGACGTGGTGGCCCGGACCCAGTCCTTCGTCAACGCCGGAGGGTCCTTGGTGTCGGATGCGTCGCGTCCTACGCCGCTGTCGGGGGCGAATGCGCATGCCAGTGGCTCCGCCCCGTACGCGATCACGTCCTCTGCCCTGGTGGGCATGGTGCTCTCCGGCTGGGACTACTCGCACACCACGTATGCGACGGACCAGAACACCCAGGTCGGCTACCGGGCCGACGTCGGGCAGGACCTTTCCGGGAGCTGGAAGCCGGATGACCTGGCCGGCTGGTTCCACTCCCAGGGGCGTCTGTGGCTGAACACGGACGGCTCGATCAGCCCCGGGGACATTGTCTTCTTCTCCAACCCCCTGTCCGG
The DNA here is from genome assembly GCF_001812965.1 of Actinomyces sp. HMSC075C01. Classification (NCBI taxonomy): domain Bacteria; kingdom Bacillati; phylum Actinomycetota; class Actinomycetes; order Actinomycetales; family Actinomycetaceae; genus Actinomyces; species Actinomyces sp. HMSC075C01. The sequence continues at coordinate 18,032 of NZ_KV811011.1, read as the reverse complement.
GGGGCAGGGTGGTTCCGGCTCGGCTCCCGCCCGGTCCACGGTGTTCGGGAACGTCTACGACGTCGGCATCTATGTCGGCAACAACCAGGTTGTGCGGGCCTCGACGGGCACCGCCCAGGCGCAGACCCTGGATGCGCAGATGATGGCTGAGGTGGCTTTGGTGGCGCGCCCGCAGTGGTCCGCTCCTGCTGGTGGCGCGGCTGCGCCTGCGGATCAGCAGCGTGCCGGTGGCGGTGCGGGAGCCGCCGGGGGTGGCGCTGCGACGCCGGCCCCGGCGGCCTCGGCGTCGGCCTCGCCCCAGGCGAAGGCTCAGCAGGGCCCGGCTGCGGGGGCCCCGTCTTCCAACGGCGGCTCGGTACCGGATGGCGCAAGCTCCGGCGCGCAGTCCGCGGGTGGGGCCGGGGACGGCGACCACAACGAGGTCGTGGTGGGTGCTGGTAGCAGCCAGGACGCGAAGGGGCTCACGAGCGCCGCTGAGCGGCCTTCCGCCCAGAGTGTCCGGGAGCGGTGGCTGCCGGTGACGGGTGTGGCGATCGGCGTGCTGTCCGTGGCGGCGATCCTGCTGTCCGGCGGCCTCGTCATCCTGCGTCTGCGCCGCGCCTGAAGCGGGGGCGGCGCGCGGGGCGGCTTGGCTGGGCTGTTGTCGCCGAGTTTCTTGGTGCCGCCCGTTTTGGTTTGCGTCTGCTTGACCGGCTCCTGCGGTAGGGGCGTTTTGGCTGCGTGACGTTTCCTGGAATCCTGCGAGCTCACCTGGCACGAATCCACCTGGGGTGGAGGCCTTGGTTGCCGTCGAGGAGGACGGCGCCCGTGGTGGCGGGGTGGTTCGGGGCGACTCGGAGGGCCTGTTCAAGGGACTGGCGATCGGACTGACCGTTTTCCGGCGCTGTTTGCAGCCAGCGCACGGCAATTCCCAGTGAATAGGCCTTCTGGTGCTGGGTGCTTTCTGACTAATCAGCGAGCTTCTGGGGCGCCTTGACGCAGTCAGTCTTAATGCACCTTCTGGCGCTGGGTGCTTTCTGACGGGCGAAGAGATCCCTGAGTGGGAGGCCCAGCTGTCTTAATGCACCTTCTGGTGCTGCGTACTTTCTGACCGACGTGCCGCTCCAGTTCTCACAGTTTGAGAGTGAGTCTTAATGCACCTTCTGGTACTGGGTACTTTCTGACATGACGGCTGGATCGGCTTCGACACACTCAGGACCTTCGTCTTAATGCACCTTCTGGTGCTGGGGGCTCTCTGACGGGTTTACGGCGCCTGGCTCGGTGGAGGTCGAGCGGTCTTAATGCACCTTCTGGTGCTGGGTGCTTTCTGACTGAAGTACAGGAACAGATAGAGAAAATGACCAGAATGTCTTAATGCACCTTCTGGTGCTGGGTGCTTT
>NZ_KV811011.1:0-16553 GCF_001812965.1 Actinomyces sp. HMSC075C01 | reverse complement strand
CCCCTGCCTCTGGGAGCGGCGTCGTTGCGCCGTTTCCGGGGGGGGTGGAGCGCCACCGGCTCCGCAGGCACCCCGCGGGACCGGCCGGCACGGCCCCTATTTAACCACTTTTCGGCGTCCTGGCGCCAAGCGCCACCGACGCCCCCTCGGGCACCTTCAGCCACCAGCTTCCAACGACGTCAAGCCAAAAGGTCGACGTTCCCGTCTGTGACTGCGGACACGTCCTGGTGTGGTGGAGGTGGAACCGGGCTCTGGACTCGGCGTCAGGAGCGTTTCCCACGCCGAGCCACCCGGCCGCCCACCTTGTCAACAATCAGCCAGATCCCACCGCCGATGAGGACCGACCCGATAAGACCGAAGCCAAGAATCCACCCCCATCCCGCGTCCCAGCCGCCGATGCTCTGGTGCCGGACCGCGATACCCTTGGCGGCCTCCCAGTTGGACCAGATCTCCAGGAACACGCTCAGCGGCAGGCCTATGAAGGTCAGGACCGCCAAGGCGATCTCCATGACCCGCGTGGAGCGGGCGCGCTCCTCCTCGGCCTTCTGGTCGGCGCGGCCGATGCGCATCAGTACGTTCTCGCGGAGCCTGTGCGCCTGATCTCTGGCCTCCTCAACCAGCAGAGGAATCCGGTAAGTGTCCAGCAGGTAGGTCAGGAAGGCGTCGAGCTGTCTGTCGGCGTCGGTCATCATGGTCCACTGCTCGGAGACGACGAACCCGACCGCCTCCGAGTCGAGCTCGATCACACGATCCACCTCATCCGCAGCACGCGGCTGAACGTCGGCCAGACGAGCCATGAGCGAGGAGGCCCGGAAGCGCTGAAGCAGCATGAGCAGAATCGCCTCGATGAAACGCCCCTCAACCTGGGCCAGCGGGAAGAACCCTCCCTGCTGAACCTGACAGAAGGAGCACCCATGGGACCCTGCGTAGGCCACCCAGGTCTGCGAGAGCCGGTGGAGCTGCTGAGCACGCTGCTCGAAGAGCCCATCCTGGAAGGTCTCGTCGGTGCGCCGAGGAAGATGCCCCCACCGCCACGAACTGACGATGACGCGTTCCCTCGTCATACCCGATCCGGGCTCGGTGACGGACTGCCTGAGCCCCCGGAACTGCCCGCCCGCGGCCCTCTCCTGCTCAGTGCGCGCATCAGAGTCGTCCAGCTCGAAGCCCTCTCCCAGCTCCGAGGCGACGACGTCGTACGGCACGTAGGTGATCGTGTAGGGGTCGATATCCTCATGGCCGTTCACGTCAGTGGCGCCGAAGCCGTGGCCGACCTCGTCCGGGCCGTGTCCGGACAGGAGAGAGAGGACTCGACTCACCTCATAGACGAGTTCCTTCCTCCCCTTCGGTTCCTGAGTGAGGTTACGGACCCAGGAGAACGCCTGAGGGCTCGACGGGTCACGCAGAACCAGGTGCACGGCGATAAGCACCTTCGTTACCGCCTCCCGAGCAGGGTGCCTGCCGGAGGGGTCGCTCACGGTCTCGACTCTGAGAACGTCCCACGCAAAGGCCGCGAGAGGAGCGGCACCGTGGCTGGTCCGGTTCTTCTCGCTGACGAATACGGGTGAGAGGTCCTCGTAGACGTAGTGGCCGCGGTGCTCAGCGGAGAGCATCCGTTTCCTCACCGGCTCGCGCAGCCGGCGAGATGCCCCGTCGAAAACGGTCCGGCCCACTCCTCCCGTGATCGGTACCGGGCCCGGGGCGAAGAGGCGTCGCCACTGCTCCCACCGCCCGGGCAGCTCCCACGGTACGACGACGATGACGCGCAAGGCGTTGTCATCCTCGGCATCGATTTCCATGAGCTCCGTCGGCGTACGCCCATCAATCTGACTCACTGGGCCGGCCTCCGACTCGACTCGAGGTGGTGTGAGGAGCCTCCCCGTGGGAGGCGAGCCGACGTGCCGCGATGACACGCCCCTGCGCGTCGCGGACGAGGTCGTCGGGCCAGACAAGATCGGCCCGCTCGGCGAAGTGCTCGGCAAGTGTACGGCTCGTGATGTACACCGTGCCCGGGCGGGGAGCGGGCAGAGGGGGATCGGCGCCGTGAAGCACCGTGCCCACAACGAGGGGTACTGCCGTCGGCGAGTCCTCGGGGCGCGAGGGATCGACGACGTGAAGCGTCTCCAACCGACCCCCGGACAGGACAAGACGCGGCACCATCCCGGATGCGGGGATGCGCAGTTGCTTCCCGGCACCGAGGTCGAGGACGACGTCATGCGGCGTGAGATTGACGAGGCGCTGCGGCGGGGCGCAACCTCGCTGTGAGCTGGTGCCGGTCACGGCTTTTCCCCGTAGCCGGTCTTCCCCAACGCCTCCACCTGGTCTCGCAGCGACTGGAGTCTTGTTCCCCAGTCACTGGGATAAACACCGTGCTCCCGTTCAACTGCGGAAATAGTGCAACGCAATAGATCTGCATACGTATATGAGTCCCTCTGCTTGTATCCGCTTATGGTACCTCTGACTGCCTCTGTGAGCGCCTTGCGTCCGTGGGCTACCGGGAGCTTGTTTCGTGTGCTATTCAAAAGGCAGAGGAGAATGCTGGCGTTCTCGCGATCGAGATCATCAGTGAGTGAAGTGCGCCTGGTATCGTCGCTGCCCGATCTAGACAGTATGACTGGTTCTTTGAAGCCGGGGCCCTTAAATCGTCCTGACGGTGGACGAATCAACTCGGCAACGATAGCGGCCAGGCGTACCTGCGCATCGGGAGGAATTTTATCCATCAGGCTCGCTGCCGCACTCATCGTTCCCAGGATGACGCGGGTGAAGTCGTCGAGGGCCTGTGCTCTCACTGCTTCGCTTAACTGCCTTGCAAGATCTATGGCTTCATGCGAAAGTGCTTCCATTGCTGGATCGCCCAAGGTGAGAAGCCTGCTGGCAGTTAGTAGGTCGAAGCGGTCAAGACAGTATGTGGTTGCTTTCAGGAGTGCCTGGCGAACGTCACGGTCGAGGCCTAGCTGGTGAAACTGAACAGATTCTTTAGACTCACCTGTCTCAGCGTCCTTGCTGTTCACCGTCGACAAGAGGAATACGGGAACTCCGTGCTTCGCTCCGAAGGTCTGAGCCGCATGGAGCAAACTGATGGCGGCCGCCTTCTCTCCCAGGACTGTCACGACAACGGCACGAGGCCGGGCTGTGCGTTCCTCAAGCCAGTGCTCTGCGGCCCTGCTCAGTTCGTCCATTGTTGAAGATATGGTTCCCGAAGAGACTCCGGGTTGAGTGACCGACTCTCCGTAGTTGTGGACTTTGATGGAGGTCTCGTCCAGAGTCCAAGGTGAGTATGAGGCCGGGAGCCCTCCGCGCTTTACCTCCTCCACTACTCGTCGACCCTCGCTGATGCTCGAGCTGGAGCACGCGATGAAAGGACTCAGTGTGAGGGGTCCGTGAACGGCACATGCTTGCCGTACCGAATCACTTGGTTCCGACGTGAGAAGGGAGGTGATAATGGGTTTTCGTTCTCTTCCGGTGGGTTCATCGGCGCCGGAGGGGACGGGGTGGTTGTGAGACACTTTTCCCTGGGCGGTCAGCAGGCATACGTCGCCGGACGGCACTGACAACCATTCCGGAGGCTCTCCGACTGCCTGCTCTATCCTCTCCTGGAGATTGTTGGAGGTGAGGTTCCTCAATGGTGACTCAAGGTTGTGCGTCGCATACTTTCCTAAGTCGTTCAGATCGCCTTGAGCTGCCAGCCAGGATTCCGGCTCCTCCAGGGGGTGATCGTTTTCCTTTCGTTTGAGTTTTCCGATAATCTTTCCCAGCTCGCCTTTAAGGTTGGAGTCCTTGAGTTTCTGGGAGTCGTCGCGATAGTGGTGTTTGTCTCGAAGATGTTTATAATTTGCAACCACCCAGGATCGTAGCGTCATCGCGGCGGCAAGGTCGCCGCGGGCGACATCTGCTTGAAGAACCTGCGCGAAGTCCTCGACCGATGGCTCCGAATCCAGCTCCCCCATGACCCGACGAACCGCGTCGGCGGCCTTCTTCACCTCCGCGTCGATGTGGCCGGATTGTTCATAGATATCATTCAGAACCGTCGGCAGCCCGAGCCCCATGAGCCAGCCCCGCAACGGATCGGCGTCGACCGACATCGGGATCAGGGGGAGATCCTGGCTGCCCGATCCTTCCTCGACGCGGTCGACGAGCATGAGTGACCACTCGTCCTGATGGGTGGCTGCGGCGACTCCGGCTGCCTCGACGAGGACTGCGGTAGCCCCTCCCGCCATGGCTAGTAGGACGTGCCCGTCGTGCGCGCCGATCCTCCGCTCCAGCAGCTCGGTGCTCGCCTGGTTAACCGTAAGGTCTGGTAAAATGCAGGATTCGATGTGGATGTCATCCACTCCGGCTAAAGCCGATATGTCGTCAGAAATCTCGCTGAGCTGATGAGTGAGAGAGCGTGCGAGCTGGTCTGTGGGGGTGCGTCCCCCTTCGGCGCCGATGATAAGAATATCTGCCTGGCTGACGTCTTTGGTTGCAAGTCTCGACAGGGCTCGTATCTCTTTCTTCAGTGCGCTGCCGGGGGGTGTCGAAGCGTCTTCTTCGTCGGTGTCGATGTCTATCTGGTGGTCGAAGCTCAGTTCCAGAAGCCGGGATGCGATGCCGGAGGAAGTTCTTTGGGAGTTAAGCTCGGCCAGGCGAGACGCCAAGTCATCCTCAATATCTTCTTGGGCGCGCTTGCGATTCCCCTTCTTTAATGGGATCCCAAGATCTGCTGTACCTGCGATATGAACAAGCAGCATGATTGACTCTTCTCCTTTGAATGGTGCAGGTGCGCCCTTGAGGCGCTGGAAATGAAGTTCGCGTCGGCATGCTCTGCCGCTGCCTGGCCGTCTATGTGGCGGGCTGGTTGAGAGGCGGTCGCCTGCCCCGTAACAGTGCCACACCCGCGGCGGGTGCGCAGAGTTTTTACAAGGTTGGATGTTGTTGCGTGTTGTTGGGGTAGCGGGGAAAACCGGCGACCATAAACCCGCATGGCAATGTTTGTCAAGGACGTCATTGTTCTGGGTGAACGCTCGCCACGCCAACCGGATGTCTGGTAAGACTATCCCGGGGCCCACAGCCGCGCCACCGTACGAACGGAGTTGACGATGCACCTTGTCATGCTTGAAACCAACGGGAATCAGCGCTTCATCTTCTCCTCGCCGCGGCTGCGGGACAGCGTCGGAGCGTCCTCCCTGCTGACCAAGCTCGAGCAATGGACTGCGCACGAGCTCCTCACTACTGGCGGGGCCGCAGCCTGGCGCGCGGCTCGCGGACTGCCCGACGGCCGAGAACCGCACGAGTCCCAGTGGGTCTCCGTGTCCTCCGGCAAGGTCATCTTCCTGGTGGATTCAGCCCAACAGGCCAAGGACGTCATCGGCGCCGTGACGCGTACGGCTCTCGCCAAGGCGCCGGGCATGGACGTCTCCGGCGTCTTCATCTCCCTGCCCACTCCTTCCGATCCGCAGTCCGGTCCCGTCTACGTCACCGAGAGCGCACTCAAGGAGATCCACGCGGAAGCAGCCCGCTACGCCCTCCAACGCCCGCCCGCCGAGGCGCGCTTCTCCCAGCTTCCGTTCCTCAGCCGGGCCAAGGACTCCTCCCTGCCCGCCTCCCCGCCGCTGGCCACCTGGGACGAGGCCAAGGATGATCGCCAGGACGCGCTGTCGCTGGCCTCGCGCGTCCGGCGCTACGGGGCGTACCAGGCACGGCTCGATCTCCTGGACAAGGGGGTCGATCGCAGCTCCGACCTCTCAGACAAGCAGGCGCTTCTCACCCGCGACCCGACGATGCTGGCCAAGAAGCTCCACCAGGTTTTCGTTGAGGGCATCGAGCCGGTGGGTGATGAGGGCAGGCCGTCACCTGAGGAGAGTATCGCGCAGGGAGCAGAGGAGCTCCGTCCGCTTGAGCACGCCATCCAGTCCAACCCGGACGCCAGCAGCACCGCTGACTCAGACATCGACTCCGGCGACTACGCCTTCCTGTCCAAGGTCGCTGTCATCCACATCGACGGCAACGGCGTCGGCGGCATCATGAAGGAGCTCAACTCCTCGAAGGACCGTGTCGCCCCAGGCGTGTTCAAAGCCAAGGTCGGCTGCGACCGCGATGACCCCGACGCGTTGCGGCGCTTCCTTCGGGCGGTCAACAAGCGCCTGCAAAACGCAGTCGAGCACGCCTTCGCCGCAGCATGGACGCGAATCGACGAGCTGTCCCGTCACGACGACGACCGGGCCGGGCGGAGGCACACCGCCATCCCCGTCGTCCCGGTGATCCTCGGTGGCGACGACGTCACCGTCATCACCAGCGGCGACTACGCCCTGCCCTTCGCCGCCGCCTACCTCCGCTACTACGAGGAGGCCACCGGCAACGACCCGATCCTGTGCTACCTCACCCCGCCCGAGGGGCAGGACACCGGCCCCATGACCGCCGCTGCCGGCGTCGCCATCGTCAAACGCAACTTCCCCTTCCACATCGCCTACGAGCTGGCCGAGAAACTGGTTGGTCGTGCCAAGAAGGTCGGCAAGACGGCGCAGCCGCTGTGCTCAACACTCGACTACCACGTCCTGTTCGACACCACGGTCCTCGACCCCGATGAGGCCATATGCGGCTACGAGCGCTTCACCACCCGTCCCTTCCGCCTGCTCAACGACGAGACGTCGTCGGCCGTGAGCACCTGCGATGACGGCTCTAGAACTGCAGGCTCCGGCGACGGTGAGGGCAGCGCATCCGCCGACTCCTCGACGAACGGCCTTCGCCACGAGTCCTGGGAGGCGACCTGCCGGCGTGTCGCCCGGTTCAAGGGGGTGCCCCTCGGCAGCACCGACGAGAGCCGGAACGAGACCGACTTCGAACCGTTCCCACGCACCCGGGCGGCGCGCATCCGCGGCCTGCTGTCCGCGGATGCGCGGGAACGAGCCGCTCATCGTGACGACGACGCGACGGACGCTCCGACCGCTGAGGCGTCGGACCGCGAGACTCCGGGCTCCGAGACGCCTGAGGAGAAGGAGGAGCGGGAGACTCCGTCGCACCGTCGCGCCCGCGACGAGTGGAAGGCGGCCCGCGAGGATGTCGGCGGCTGGATCGACACCGAGCTGGGCGGCCTGGGCGCCGTGTTCGACCTCCTGGAGCTCTCCGACCTCCTCCCGCCCTCCTTCTTCGAGTTTTCCCTCCCTGACCTGGGGGAGGCCCCCAACACAGCATCGGAGGCCACCGAATGAGCCCCTCATCTCCGACCTCCTTCCTCCTGTCGGTCACCTTCCACTCCGACTGGGGCGTCACCACCGGAACCGGTGTCGCCGGCGGCGTGGACTCCGTCGTCGAGAAGGACGAGCGCGGCCTGCCGATCGTGCGCGCGACCGTGCTCGCCGGCGTCGTGCGGGAGCAGTCGCTCCTCGCGGCCCAGGCACTCGACGACGGCTCCGGCCGCTCCTGGCGCGCCTTCGCCTCCGCACTGTTCGGCTCCGACCTGGCGCCGCGGCTCGTCACCTTCTCCGACGCCAGACTTATCGACCCGCCGGCCGACCCCACCGACCTCATCCACGAGGTCATCTCCCTGTCCATCGACGAGAGGACCGGCACAGCGCGCGAGGACTTCCTGAGGATCTTCGAACGCGCCGGCGCCTGCCGACTGCGCGGCGAGGTCACCCTGTCCGACGTCGATAGGGACGGACGCCCCCTGACCTGGAGCGACGAGCAGCGCGACGCCGCCGAGCTCCTCCTGGCCCTCTCGGGCTTGCTGGTGCGCGCAATCGGCTCCAACCGGGCCGTCGGCGACGGCGTCTGCGACGTCCTCATCCACGCCGACCACGAGCCCGGCGACACCCGGGCCGTCAAGGACTGGTGCCGCACACAGCTGGGCAGGTGGAAAGGGCGCGGCGCACCGCAGGTCCCCGCGGCGGACGCGACCGCTGCGGCCGCCCCGGTCCTCAAGGCGAGCCCTGCACCCACCGCCGCCGGCACCTTCCACGAGGCGACCCTGACGGTCGACCTGCGAACCCCGGTGGTCTCCTACCAGGTCCCCATGTCCAACGAGATCCGCTCCCTGGACTTCCTGCGCGGCACCGTCCTGCTGCCCTGGGTGCACCGGCTCATCACGCGCACCGTCGCCCAGGCCCCCGGCGCACCGGAGGCCCTCGTCCAGGAGGTCCGCGACGCCGTCGTCAACGGGGAGCTGCTCGTCTCCGACGGCGTCGTCTCCTACCAGGGGGAGCGTGGGCTGCCGATGCCGCTGGTGCTCTCCAGCCCCAAGGTCGGCCAAGGAGCCGAGAGCCAGGAGCCCAAGACGGCTGAGGGCGAGGGCGACGGGGAGATGCGCGTCTGCAACCGGATGCGCGCCGAGGAGCCCGAGCACGAGGTCCACAAGCCGCTGCGTAACGGATACGTCTTCCCGGCCGCCGGCGCGAGGGGCGCCCCGGCGCTCATCGGGCGGCAGTCCACGGCGCACGACGCCGCCACCGGGGCGGCCAGGGACGGCCAGCTCTACCTGGTGCGGGCGCTCCCGGCGGGCCTGAGCCTCCAGGCGACGGTGACGGTCTCAACCCGCCTGTACCAGCGGATCGGTGAGCAGCTGGAGGCCCTCGCCGGCACCGGGCACCGGGCCCGCCTCGGGGCGCGTCGCCTCAGCGGCACCTTCGGGGAGACCGAGTGCACCCTCTCGGCCTTCGCACCGAGCCCGGCGCCCCCATCGAGCTCGCCGAGGCGGACGGGACGCGCTTCAACGCCGGAGTCAGGCACCGGCGCGTGGACTCCTGGTCCGCGGCGAGCCACCAGCCCCGGGCCACCCGCATGGCCATCCAGGCCGGCTCGGTCCTCAAGGTGAGAACCACCGCCCCGGAGAAGCTGGCCGCCCTGGCGGCCGTCGGCATCGGGGAGCTGCGGGCGCAGGGCTTCGGGCGGTTCGTCGTCGGGCACCCCCTGCTGGAGAAGGAGACGTTCACACTGAGGAGCCTTCACGGGGAGGACCTCGCACCGACCGCTGATGGTGCTGCGGCAACGAAGGAGGCTCAGCGATGAGCGTGACCCGCTATGAGCTCACCGTCCACCTGGTGACGGACGCGCCCCTCCACTCGGGAGGCATCGACGAGGTGGTCGACCGCCGGCGCGGTCCAGAGGATAGGACCACCGTCGCCCGGCGATTCGCACGCGACGGCCACGGCCATCCGGTCCTCACCGGACGCTCCGTCAAGGGCGCCCTGCGAGCCGCCTGCCAGCGATTCCTCGAGGAGCACGGCGACGCCGTCGGACTGGCCGAGCGCGAGCTGCAGCAGCTGTGGGGCGATGACGGAACGCGCGGGGCCGGCTCGGCGGCGCCGCTGCGGGCCTCGGCGATCACCGTGCACACGGTCGAGCTGCCCACCGAGGGCTATGAGGGGAATGAGGAGCACAAGATCGTGCTCCCGACCCGGATGGGCAACGCCATCGACCGGTACTGGGGCTCGGCCGGCGACACCGCGCTGTTCAAGCACGAGTACCTGCCCCGCGGCAAGGAGCTCGCCCTGACCATCACCGCGGAGGCCGGGCTGCCCGACGACGTCGAGGTACCTCAGGGCGATGTCGCCCCGCCCGGGCCGGAGCAGGTCGAGAAGCTCTTCGCGCTCATCATCGGGCTCATCAAGGACGGCAGGGTCGCCTTCGGCGGCCGGCAGAACGCCGGGTGGGGGAGAGTCGCGCTCAGCGACTCGGAGAAGGCCTGGACCCTCACCAAGGCGGAGCCGGGCAGCCGGGCAGGACTGGAGGAGTGGCTCTCCGGCGCCGGCGGCCGCTCGGTCGACGTCGCCCCCGTGGACTGCGGGGGCAGCGGCCGGATGCGGATCGAGATCACCTGGGACAGCCCCACCGGGATCCTCGTGGCCGAGCCCCAGGATGACGGCTCCCAGGAGGAGGCCGACGCCGGGGCCGCAGACGGATCGCCGGAGGGCGCGGACTCTGAGGAGACGAAGCCGGCCCGCCCCCTGCGCGCCGGCCCGGAGGAGACCGACCCGATCGTGCTGCCCGGAAGCTCCGTCCGCGGAGCGCTGAGGACCCGGGCGACGCGGATCGCCCGCACCATCCTGCTGGCGAAGAAGGACCCGAGCACGGGGGCCGACTGGTCGAGTGCCGGCGTCCACGAGCAGCTCGCGCAGGATCCGAGCCTGGTGCGGGACCTGTTCGGGTCGACGACCCACCGCGGTGCGCTGACGGTCCTCGACACGCTCACCGCCAAGGACGGCCCGAGCCGCAAGGTCACGCACAACGCCGGCGACCGGTGGACCGGCGGCGTCGCGGACGGGTTGCTCTACAGCGAGGAGGTCTACGACTCCACCTGGAACAGCATCGTCGTCGAGCTCGACCTCGACCGGTTGCTGACCAATGCGCGGGCGGGCCTGGGGGAACCGGGCGGGCAGGAGGACAGCCGGGGCGAGGACCGCAGCCGCGCCGCCTTCTGCCTCCTGGGGCTGGTGCTCGCCGAGCTGGCCGCCGGGACGCTCCCACTGGGGAGCCGCGGCACCCGGGGCATGGGGCAGGTCGAGGTCAAGGCCATAGCCGTGACCGGAGGAAAGGGCCTGGGGATCGAGAACTGCTCCCTCAAGACCTCCGAGGACGGGACGGGCGAGTCGCTTCCTCGGCGAATTCTGAAGGGGCTCAGAGACGTGAACTCCGGGATCGAGAGGAATCCGAGAGCCGGAGCCGGCTGGGAGGGATGGTCCTCCTACCTGGTGGGCAGCAGCGAGAGGCCGCTTGAGGACAAGGAGGAACGGGATGCCTGAGAAGACGTGGGAGCCGGAGCCGTTGCGAGAAGCGGTCTGGAAAGACGTACCCGGCGCGGGAGCCGAGCAGCCCGGGGGCGCCGAGCTTCAATGGGTTCTTGAACGCGCCGAGGACCTGGGAGGCGAAATGAACGGCGTGGCCTACACGACCAGCGGCGCCTACTCGGTGAGAAGGGCGGGGACTTCCGGGCTCACGACTCTGATCGCGAAGGATGGACAGGCCGGTTCCCGGGAGGAGGAGATCGACCTGGACACGGTCTTCGAGCTGCGCCTGTGGCGGGTGAGGGGCAAGAAGACCGACGGCGGCGGCAGTGTCGCCGGCGAGGACGGCGTCCTGGCCCACGAGCTGCGGTGGCTCAACGGCAGTGGGGCCGCTGAGATCGTGGTCGGCGCGTCCCGCGAAGGTCTCCCGGGCGGCAGCGACTGCTGGGTTCGGGACAACAGCTACCTCCAGCACGGAGAGAAAGGCGACGTCATGACCGGCATCGAGGTCTTCACCGTGGAGGAGACGTACGGAAACACCGTATTCGCCGACGAGCTCATGACCGGAAGGTGGGGCTGACATGACCGCGTTCCAACCGTTCCACTCCGCCGTCAACCGGATTCCGGTTCTCAGACCAAAAGTCCTTGATCTTGTAGATCGAAAGGCACTGCCCGCCGACCTGTTCGGGGACCAGGAGCCCCCGGCGCACGATCACCTGTCGTCGGAGCGCTGGTCGGGGTCGATCGATCTCGAGCTGACGGTGAGGACTCCTCTCGTCTACGGCGAGCAGAGGGGGAACCCCAGTGGCGGCACCCAGGTCGAGATCCCCACGGATCAGCAGGGTCGCGTGGTGTTCCCGGGGACGATGGTCAAGGGAATGCTGTCGCGTGCCTATGAGGTACTGACCGCGTCCCGATTCAGAGTGTTCGAGGAGCACGCCAAGCCGCTCACCTACAGGGCGGATGTCGCTGATGCGTTGCGCCTCGTCCCGGTACGGGTCGTGGAGGTGAAGGCCAACGATGGGGGAATCATTGTTGAGCTGTTGCGCGGCAGCACCGGGGACGGGGAGGCGGAGTACAAGGATCAGTTCGATGATCGCCCGTTCCCCATCATGCTCGCCGCCTCCCTCCAGGACGGAGGAAGAGGGCATGCTAAACGTGGGAGTGGATTCAATGAGACACAGTTCCGTGCGATGACGAGGCATGAGAACAAGGTGCGTTGCGATCTGGCACTGTGCTTGCATCCACGGGGAGGTCATTATGCGTACTGGCAGGTGGTAGGCCTGTACGACGGCCAGGGGAATCCCGTCTGCGCCTTCGATGTGCGGAACGATATAGACGTCGTGGGCGAGCGCAATGATGTGACGGGTTACGTCTATCGCACAGCGAGGGACGGGGATCAAGCCTCGGACGTGTTTCCTCGGAAGCACGATGAACGGGTGTTCTTCGATCTCTCTGAGAGTCCTGAAAGGCTCGAAGTGGACCGGAGTGTCGTTGAGGCCTATCGCGGAGTCGTCGACAGCTATGCGCAGCAACGTGAGGAGAACGACCTCCAGCCTGGGATGCGTCCGAACCGCTTCACAGGTGTGGACTCCGAGTCCCTCCTCCACGTGGGATCCCTGGCATACGCCGTCCTCTCCGACGATGAGACCGCCGTGGAGGAGCTGGTGCCGACCATGGCGGGACGTCGCTCGTATTGCATGAGCCCCCGCAGTCTTGCTGAGGAGCAGCGTGTTGCTCCTCTCGGGTCCGCCGCAGAGGCGTCAGCCGCCGACAGGCTCTTCGGGTACGTCGTCCCCGACACGCGTGAAGGTGCTGAAGACGGTGACGTCGCCTCCAGGGGGCGGCTCATCTTCGGGCAGGTGGATACCTCCTCTGTTGTCTTGAGTCGAGAGGAGACGCCCATCGCGCCTCTTCTCTCCCCCAAACCGGCTTCTGCTCGCAGATTCCTGACCGACAGGAATGGTCGGACTCCTCGGAACGCGGGGGAGGTTCTACGGCGCTCAGAGTATTTCAGGTCCGGACAGCACCTTGGTGTGGCGGTGCACCCGGTTCATCGCTCGATTGTGGGCTCGGAGGCGTTCCCCGCGTCGGCGACGCGGGCTCCCCGTCAGGAAGGAGTGACCCAAGGGGAGAATCTTCAGATTCAGTCGGTGGTGAAGACCTGGCTCCGTCCCGGAAGCGTCCTGCGGTGCCGGATGCGGTTTGAGAACCTGTCTCGCAACGAGCTCGCCGCCCTGGTCTGGCTGCTGGAACCTGCGAATCTTGTCCCGGCGTCGGAGCAGAACGCGGAAAAGAGTAAGGTCGGCTATCTTCGCGTCGGGCTTGGTAAACCATTGGGTCTCGGTGCCGTTGAGGTGCGCATGGTGAAGGACGGGCTTCGAGCCGTGAACGTGGGCGGTGAGAACGATCTTACTGAGGCATATCAGAACCTGTCAGGCTGCTTGGGCGTCAGTGAGACGGTGCATCGTCCTGCGGACTTCGCGCTGAAGATCAACCCGGCCGCCTTGCCATGGGTTCAGGCTCTCCAACGCGCGTCCTTCGGGTACTCGGACGGCAGGCCTGTCCGTCACATGCTGCTCAATGAGAACCAGGAGAACAACAAGGTCGATCGCTACGGGGATCCTAAATGCGGCTTGAGCCCGGTCGACATGTTCGGGGACGGAGACACGAAGCCTCTTCAGGTTCCTGAGCCCGAGCGTCGCAACGGGGGCCGGCCGCATCGTGGAGGGCGCCAAGGCGGCCACCACGGCAACACTCATCACCACGGCCGGCGGCACTGATCGTCGCACAAGACACGGTCGTCGTCGCCGGACGGGGCGGGGTGCGCTGGTGAGCTGCGCCCCGTTCGGCGCGCCGCCGGCTCACCACACCCCTCGGTACAGCCCGGCGTCGTCGAGCGCGGGCGCGGTCCCGTGGACCTCGCTGCGCGCCAGGCAGGAGTCGCACAGCGGGTAGAGGTGGATGACGTCGTCGGCCTGGTTGATGATCTCGGTGACCTGCCGGCGCACCTCGTCGAGCTCGGCGGGCTCCAGCCGCAGCTGGAAAACGGACTCCTGCAGCCGGTAGCCCCAGCCCTCCAGCGCGGCGGCCAGGCGGGCCCGCCGCGTATCGGAGGCGATGTCGTAGGCGAGGATGACGATCATCGCCACGACGCACCGGTCCACTCGTAGCCGGGTTCGGTGATGGCCCGCCCGAGGAGCTGGGCGCCGTGGTGGATGTGGCGGCGCCAGGTGCCCGAGAAGCCGGGCATGGCGCCCTTGACCTGCCGCTGGAGCGTCGCCTCGTACCCGTCGACGAGCGTCTTCTTGCCCTTGCTGTTCAGCCATACGCCCTCGCCGTCGGGAGAGGTGGTGGCGTGCTCCGGGCGGAGCCGCTTCGAGCGCAGCAGGGACAGGACGGTGCGGTCCACCAGGAGCGGCCGGAACTCCTCCATGAGGTCCAGGGAGAGGCTGGGGCGCTTGTCGGTGGAGGCGTGCAGCACCCCGAGCGAGGGCTCGAGCCCGGCGGCCAGTAGAGCGCCCGTGCACTCGGCCAGCAGGATCGCGTAGGCGTAGGAGAGGGCGGCGTTGGCCAGGTCCTTGGGTGGGCGGCGGCTGCGCCCGTCGAAGGCGACCTCCGGTGGGACCAGTCCGGACAGGCAGCTGAAGTAGGCCGTTGAGGCGGCGCCCTCCAGCCCCATGAGCTCGTCGACGTCTGCGGCCTGCTCAGCGTCGGCGGCCAGCTGCCGGATGGTGGTGCAAGGCGTCTCGACGCCGCTTCCCCGGCTACGCCGGCCGGTGCGGTGCAGCACGGAGACCTGGTGGCGCATCTTGGCCCGCACGATGGCACGCGCCAGTGGGAGGCGGGCATCGTCGTCGGTGGCGAAGGACGCCTGGGTCAGGAGTCGGCGGGCGCTGGCTGTCGAGCGGGGGCCGGCGAGCTGGCCCAGGTAGCCGCCGTGGCGGGAGAGGAAGATGACGTCGATGTCGTTGTACAGCGCCCAGGACCGGGCCCCGGATGAGAGCCCGACGGCGCCGGTGAGGACGATCCGGCTGACGGCCCGGCGGGGGATGGAGACCTGCGGCAGGCCGTCGGCGCCGTCGACGATGAGACGGTTCTGGCTGATGTGGACGCGGGCGCCGTCGCGGCCGACGTAGACCACCTGGTCCGGGTCGGGACGGCCCTTGATGTCGTGGCGGGGGTCGACGGGCGGGAAGCTGCGGGAGAAGTCCGTCCCCAGGTAGCAGAAGCCCTCATCGAAGCTGGTCATGGCGGTTTTCTCCTGGTTGAGTCGGAGTCCTCTGGGCGTCAGGAGGGAGTCGAGGAGCTCGAGGGCCTCCAGGAGGTCGGGTTCATGGGGGCTGCAGATGACGATGTCGTCGGCGAAGCGGGCGTAGCCGTAGCCCGCGTCGCCCATGGCCCGGTCGACGTCGGTCAGGGCCAGGTTGGCCAGGAGTGGGGACAGGCAGGAGCCCTGGGAGATGCCGCGGTTGCGGGTGCGCCGCTCGCCCCTGGCGCGCCGAGGCCGGGCAATGAGCCGGATGAGGTCGATGGTGCGCGGGCAGCCGGCGATGGGGGAGAGGATGGCTAGGGCGTCCTCGATGCTGAGGTTGGGGAAGTAGTCCTCGATGTCGGTGCGCAGCACGTAGCGGTAGCCGGTGTCTCGCAGCCTGGCGAGGTGGTCGACGGCGTCGTCGGTGCCGATGCCCGTCCGGTAGGCGAAGGAGCAGGGGGACATGGCGAGGTCGGCTCTGTGGGTGATCGTGTTGACGACCGCGCGCTCGACGACCCGGTCCCGGATGGAGGGGATGTGCAGGGTGCGGACCTCCCCGGAGGTGCCCTTGGGGATGCCGAAGCTCAGGAGCGGGTCAGGTTCGTAGGTTCCTGAGCGCAGGGACTCGGAGAGCTCGGTGAGGAAGTCATCGAGATGCTCGGCGAACTCCTTGGTCTTGCGCTGCAGGATGCCGTCGGAGGCGTCCTTGGCGAGGACCATGCGCCAGCCTCCCTCCAGGCCCTCGCGGGAGCTGATGCGCTCGAACAGGGTGCCGGTGGCCGCCTCGGACGACGTAAATCCTGCTGCGTGCTGGAGCGGGTGAATGTCCTCCCCGAGGTGCTGGCCCGGTTTCGCGCGATCGGAACGACGGCGACGACGGTGCGGGCGAGGTGGGGATGGCGGTGTCGTTGATAGTGGTGGTGATGGCTGGGCTGGACGCATCATTGCGGCCTTTCAAGGGCGGGAACGTGAAGAGGCTCTGGAGGACAGGATATCGAGATTCTGGCGGGCAAGGGAGAAGATCGGCATGCGATCTCCCGGCACGTGTCGATATATGCCTTCATGCACCTTCTGGTGCTGAATGCTTTCTGACGAGAGGGAGCGCCAGCATGGTCTGAGCGGTGATTCTGGTCTTAATGCACCTTCTGGTGCGAGGTTCCTTTCTGGCACATCAAGGGGAACAAGAAGGAGGACGAGGTCTTCACGTCTTAATGCACCTTCTGGTGCTGGGTGCTTTCTGACGAGGAAAGAGAGGACCTGGAACAGGAGGTGATCCTGGCGTCTTAATGCACCTTCTGGTGCTGGGCGCTTTCTGACGGAACTTTCCTTGGGGTTGCTGGATCCAACATCAGCGTCTTAATGCACCTTCTGGTGCTGGGCGCTTTCTGACTCGGCGCCAAGGTACATTCAAACTCGCTCGATATTCCGTCTTAATGCACCTTCTGGTGCTGGGCGCTTTCTGACGACAAGCATGGATTCAGGGGTGTTAGCCCGATCCTGTCTTAATGCACCTTCTGGTGCTGGGCGCTTTCTGACTCGTGATGGTGCCTGGCGACCTGTGCTGGGTGCCGGTCTTAATGCACCTTCTGGTGCTGGGCGCTTTC